>JAGHCW010000016.1 GCA_021160245.1 bacterium
CTATAACCCATTCTCACCCGACAGACCCGCCCAGCCCCACCTAGTCTTCGGCCGGAACGGGGTCGCCCGACGAATAGACGAGGCGTTTCAATCTACCGTCCGGGGCCGTCCCCGACATCTGCTAATCATATCGCACCCCTGGTTGGGCAAAACATCCGTCGCAAACCTCGCCGCGCGCCTCGCCCTCAATCTTGGCGTTAAGCGGCCAAACTGCGTCCCACCCAAAGCGGCCCATTTCACGCCAGTCTTCTGCTCTTTGGGAGCCTGCACAAACCGAGTGCAGGTCTGCGCCTCAATCATCAACGCAATCCTTCGCAGCACGGGTTCCGCTCAGATTGGGCGCGTAAAGAGGCTGCTACGGCGGATTACCGGGCTTCGACTTGGCCCACTCGGAGTCGTCCTTGAGCCATCGAGGAATCAAAGAGACATAGTCGTGGCCGCATTCCCCCACCTTGTTCAGGAATTGATCCCGCGACCCGCATCTGGCGCCGGCGACAGGCCAGCATTCATCTTCATACTCGACGACACGGAGAACATATCCGGCGCGAGAGGCGCTGCGGCGTTGATAAAGGGGCTGATCGAGCACTTGCCTCGCGCTCAGCTCCCAAACGCAATGTTCCTGGTGACCGCAACGCCGGACGGGATCGAGCGACTGTCCGCTCAATGCGCCTCGTTCACAGGCCTATTCAGCGTCCTGACGCTTAACACACTCACGGGCGATTCCGTGTCCGAATTAGTCACGAGCACTGCACTTGAGGGGCATCCTCCAAAGTGCTTCACCGATGAGGCGCTGAACCTCATATCGGAACTATCCGCTGGATATCCGGGATTCGTTCAGATGATAGCGAGCACGGCCTACGACCTCTGCCGGGGGCCGCTAGTTGATACGGGGACGATCAGAAAGTCGCTTGTCGGCAACCGGTTCATCAAGGGCGCACTCGCCTCGCTAGCGGACAGGCATTTCCGGCATCTCATCGATCTCCAGCCGATTTACATGAGAATACTCGACGCGATGGACAGCGCGGAGGGGCCCGTCAAGAGCGACGATATCAGGAAATCCCTGCCGGAACTTAAGAATCTCGGCCCATACTTGCGCACGCTCATGCGCCGATCAATCGTCCGCAAGGTCGGCGGCCCCGGTAGCCCAGAATATGAAATAGCCGCGCCGATAGTCTCCCTCTGGCTTCATCTGCACCGCGTTCTGCCCGGGGGGAGGCGCTCACTAACTCCTACAACCTATCTGGTCTAATAGATCGCCTCATACCGACTCGTCCATTGCAGAAACCGATAGATTCACATGCGCCTATTTCAAGACGGAAAGCGCTCAGTTTTCGACGCTGAACCAGAATATGCTGATCTCGCCGATTATCTCAAACTCGCCCGGCGTGGAGAGGGCAGAGGCAAAAATGTAATCCCCGTTCGGGAGGCCGCCCGGGAGCAGCACTTGAATGATCTTGATGGGACCCCACGAGTAGCCCTGTGGGAGGCTTAGTTCCTCTTCCCAGGGGAATATGCCGATCGGCAGCCCGTCGTACGTGAGGGAGAATATCGCGCCGTCGGGCAAGACGAACGCAACGTAGAGGTCAACCTCGATGTCCTCGCTCTTATTCTCTATCTTTAGAGTGCCCTCGAGCAGGTCGCCCTGCGCAAACTGCGCCTCATTCAAATAGCACTCCGTAGTCGGGTACTCAAACGCCAAGGGATAGTGGTAGCCAATGTCCACGACACCAGAGTCGAGGCCCAAATCGGTCCGAGTTGTATATCGCTCGAGCTCCAGCGACTCGGCCGAATCGGAGCCGGCGTCAATGCAAGGGCTGTTATAGACCTCACCCGATGCTTGACTGGAGAGGTAAAACTCCCCGTCTGGCCCGGAGACGAAGAGCGGGTCCTGAAAGAAATTACCCTCGCCCGAGTGGCTTGTGAAGAGGCAGGAATAAGAGATATTAACGGCGCCACCGCTAACCGAGATGCCGTCATCATGACCCCAGATTATGCTATTCACAACTTCCGGTGTCGCATCGAAGCAGCGGATACCCCCACCAAAGAAGGTCGCGCTGTTGCCTGCAATCGTGCAGTTTGATACAACCGGAGAGCATCCACCGCTATACGCCTCGAACTGAAGCGCGCCGCCGGAATACGACGCTGAGTTCTCCGTGAAGAGGCAGTTGTGTATCAGCGGCACAGCATTAGAAACATATACGCCACCGCCGGCATAGGCATCGTTCTGCAAGAAGACGCAGTCCCTGATTTGGCCTCTTGTGTCGTCTCCCAAATCAAGAACTCTCCTGTCCGATTCGTACTCTCCCCATCGGATAGCGCCGGCCATTTGGGCCGCATTGTCCTGGAAAAGGCACCCCTCAATGGTGGGATTGGTATTGTTTAGACAGATGCCGCCGCCGATAGGCATCTCGCCATCGCAAAAGTTCCCCGCTATCGTGCAGTTGCGAATCGACGAGAGGCTCTCCGTCTGTATCGTTTCGTCATAGAAGTACACGCCGCCACCCCATGCATAGGCGTCCATGCTATAGGCCGACTTGGCGATGTTATCGCTTATCGTGCAAGAAAGCATATTCAACGTCGATACTAAGGATGCGACACCACCTCCGCCGCAGCTGCCAGTATCGTCCAAATCGCCATCGGCCTTGTTGCCCATTATCTCACAGTCAGTAATGCGAGCAGTAGAGTACATCAAATAGACGCCGCCGCCAAAGACAGCCTCATTGTCCGTAATGAGGCAATTATCCATCCTAACGCTTGTGGACTTCGCATAGAAGCCGCCGCCATAAGAGTTGGTCGAGTTGCCGTTCGCGCAGCCCCCACGAATCGCTAGATCAGAGATTTCTATGTATCTGATGTCTTGACATCGGATAACGTGATAGGCATCGCCCTCGCCATCGATTATTGTGTTCTCAGGCCCCTCTCCCAAAAACGAGAAGTAGGACTTCATCCTGAGAGGAAACTCCTCACCATTTGTTGAGGCGGAGTATGTCCCCTCCGCGATATTGATGATCGCCTGGTCCGATGAATATCCTTTAGCAAGCGACAGAGCTTGGGTGATAGTTGCCCACGCCTCTCCCGCCGATTTGCCGGAGTTCGTATCATCACCATTCACCGCATCGACGAAATAGTCCGTGGCAAAGGAAGTTGTGAAAACTAGAAACAACGATACGACTGCTATCCCAACCGACATGGGTCTCAACATCACCAAACCCTCCCATTTCTTGGCCGGTGGATTCGCCGGTCAGCTTGAAACCAACACCTACAGACAATTACATCATTCTCTCACTATCTGTTACCCAATGTAAATGAAAAAACACCATAATCACCAATTATCTCAAAGACACCCGGCGCAGAGAGCGCTGCGGCGAAGAGGTAGTCCCCGGTCTGAAGGCCGCCCGGGAGCGGAATTGCGAAGAGCTCGGCCGGGCCAGATCTGAATCCCTCGGGCAGAAAGACATCGGCCATGAAGGGGTAGATGCCAACTGCAAAGCCCTGGTTCGTCAGGCAGACGATGGCGCCATCTGACATGACGAACGCGACGTAGATATCAACTGTGCTGTCTGGCCCTTGGTTCTCGATCTCCACCGTCCCGGCGATAAGGTCGCCCTCGGCAAACTCCGACGCGTTGAGATAGCAGGCTATCGTCGGATCATCCTGCGTCGCATCGGACGGGTAGTGATAGCCCAAATCCACGACGCCGGAGTCTAGCGCGCCGTCAATTCTGGTCGTCATCTGGTTGAGGCCTAGGCTCTGGGCGGTTGTGCTTCCGGCGTCGATACAAGGGCTGTCCTCGCCCTGCCCTGCGCCCATGCACGACAGGTAGTAATCGCCATCTGGCCCGCTGGCAAAGAGCGGATCGTCCAAGATGTTACCCTCACCTGAATAGCTGCCTTCGATGCAGCAAAAACTCAACGCGATCGAGGAGTCATCATCCAAATAGACCTCGTCTCCGTTTCCCCACAGAATTGTGTTGCTAACAACAGGCGATGAGCTGTCGGTGCAAAAAAGGCCATCACCAAAGGTCGCCGAGTTCTCAGCGATTGTGCAATTCGCAATATCGAGAGATGAGCCGCTGCAGAGCAGTCCGCCACCACAACTGGCCGCGTTTTCTGTTAATAGGCAATTCTTGAGCGATGGCGAACAATCGAAGCACCACACGGCGCCACCATAGCTCCAGCCTGCCAAGTTCGGGATGCCCGTATTCTCGCTAATCGTGCAGTCTTCGACCGAGGCGGAGGGGCTGTCTTCGAAGGCGATGCCCGCCCCAACCCAGGCCGAGTTCCTAGTTATCGTGCAGCCCGAGATTTTCGGCGAGGACTCGTATGAGCTGATGCCGCCGCCCCAGCTTCTCCCATCTTCATCCGGATCAGCCACGTTTCTGAAAATCTGGCAATTGATGATACTAGGAGCGGATTGCCATACGCACCGAATGCCGCCCCCACAAGACGCGGAATTCTCTGAGATTTCGCAGTTCTCGACGGTCGGAGAGGCGTTGTAGCACCGGATGCCAGCGCCGTCATAGGCCGAGTTCCCCATGATTGTACAGTTAATTATGTTGTGGCACAAGTTGTAGCAGGCAATCCCAGCCGCGAAGCTGTAGCCGTTCTGATCGGGTGTGCCGGTGTTGTCGGCAATCGTGCAATCGACGATTTCTCCGGACGAAGTCTCCGAGACGACGCCGGCCCCGGTCTCGGCCGTGTTCTCTGTTATTGTGCAGTTCGAGATGGAACACGAGGAGTCGTGGCTGTAGATGCCGCCACCAAAACTCCTGCCTTCTGAATTCAGCGGCGCGTCATTGCGAATTATCGTGCAGCCTTCGATAATGGGCGACAAATATTCACAGTAGATACCCGCACCTAATGACGCACGGTTGTCCGAAATAGCGCAATCGCGAATGATCGGGGAGGCTCTGTAGCAGAAGAGCCCCCCGCCCCAGCTATTCCCCCCCGGATTGGATACGCCCTCGTTTTGAGTTATCTCGCACGTCCCGATGAATGGCGACGACGATTCACAGTAGATGCCCGCGCCAGTCTGCGCCCTGTTCCCCGTTATCGTGCATCTCTGTATTGAAATGTCGCCGCACGATCCGAAACGGATACCACCGCCCTGAGAGCTCGTCAGACCCGCGGTTGAATCAGCATTGCCGCCCTTGATCGTGAAGCCCTCGATGTTCACATTTTCAATCCTGACACAATACAGCACGTGATACGCATCGCCCTCGGCGTCAAGGATTGTCGTCTCGGCGCCGGCGCCGATGAACGAGACATAAGACTTCATCGTCAATGGGAAGCTCTCGCCGTTGGTCGAGGCGGAATATGTCCCCGCGACGACGTGGACGACCGCCGGATCAGAGGAGCTGCCGTCTGTTATAGAGAGCATATAGGTGATGGTCTGACACGGCCAATTGGGCGAGGCGCCAGTATTTGCGTCCGACCCGTTATCCGCATCGACGTAGAAGTCCGCGGCGAACGCAACGCCACAGATAGAAAGAATGGCGACAACTACAAATCCAACATCTCTCGCGTTCACTACTCAAGGCCCTCCCGATTTGTGGGCTGGCCGCTCGGGACCGGCCCAAGTTGTTCTTCGCACAATAAACGCAATCATAATGCGCTATTGTTCTGAAATCGCAAATGAAACCATGCTTATGTCGCCGACTATGTTCAGGCCTCCCGGTGTGGAGAGCGCTGCGGCAAACTGGTAGCTGCCCGCTGGCACGCCCACGGGAATTGGTATCTGGAATACGAGGCCCGGCCCGAAGGCAAAGTCCTCTGGCAACGGAATGCCAGTTGCATAAGGCGTGATGTCGGTTACGAGCCCAGCGGCACAAATGCAAAGAAGCGTCCCGTCCGGCATGATGAAAGCAACATAAACGTCGCAGGTTATATCCGGCGCCTCGTTACCAACCGCCAACCACCCCTCGAATCTATCACCTGGAGCATATTGAGCCTTGTTGAGGTAGCATTCGATAGACGGCGCGTCCGGCGGCAATGGATAGTGGTAGCCGAGGTCCACCATGCCGGCGTCCGGGACGTGATCGGTCCGGGTCGTCGAATCGTCGAGGCCGAGGAACGAGGCGCTGTTGGTCCCGGCGTCAATGCACGGGCTATTGGAGAACTGACCTGCTGCGTTGCTCGACAGGTAGTAATCGCCGAGGGGGCCCGGGATGAAGTATGGGTCGTCCGAGATGTTGCCGGCGCCAGCAAAGCCGTCCCGACGCACGAGAAGCTAATGTCGATTGCGGACGTGGGCCCGAGTGAGACGCCATCCCCGTTTCCCCAGAGTATCGAATTGTCAATTGTCGGAGTCGGCGTCTCGTTCGCCCTGATTGCCCCTCCTGTGGTCGCCTCGTTGTCTGCCATTGTGCAGTTCGTGATTACTAGGGCCGATTCGCTAGAGAATATGGCGCCTCCAATCAGGGCGCTGTTTTCCAATATCATGCAGTTCGTGATGATAGCCAAGCAGTCACTGCTGCTGAAACCACCACCCTCGCTTATGCCAGCATCGTCCAGTACCGCTGCGTTCTGGCCGATTGTGGAGTCTCTGAATATCGGCTCGCCATAGGCGCATCGGACGCCGGCGCCCTTCGTCGCGCTGTTTTCAAGTATCTTGCAGCCGATAAACTCCGGAGAGGACCTGAAGGTGTGAACACCGCCGCCCCAGCTGTCGCCATCGTTATCCTGCGTTGCGGTATTGCCGCTTATTTCGCAGTTCGTGAAGACGGGGGCAGAGTCGTTTGAGCAGCGAACGCCGCCGCCTTGGGTCGCAGAGTTGCCCTCTATTTCGCAATCTACAAAGCTCGGAGACGCCTCGTAGCAGTCGATGCCGCCACCCCAACTTACGCCATCGCTGTCCGGCTCGCCCTCGTTATTGGTTATCTCACAGCCGATGACCGTGCTCGATGGCTCTCCTCTTAGGCGAATGCCGGCGCCGGAGTTGGCAGAATTTTCAGAGACAGTTGAATTCACGATGAGCACGGTGGACGCTCTGCAGTTTATGCCACCACCCCAACTTGCGCTTGAATCATCCGGAGTTGCCGTATTTTGTGAGATGATCAAACTGTCAAATACGCCGGCAGTCAAATCGCAATAGACGCCGGCGCCGGAATTGGCCTCGTTGCCGTTCAGTGTGCAACTCAGGACCGACGGCGAAACTTGATAGAAATGGATACCGCCGCCCCAGCTGTCGCCGTCTTCGTCGAGCGGCGCGGTGTTGGCCGAAATGTCGCAATCTGCAATCAACGGCGTTGAATCCCACCAGCTGCGAATGCCGGCGCCTGAGATGGCCTCGTTGCCTGAGATTGTGCAGCCTCTGACTACAACCGACGCCCCCTCAGATGAAATGCCTCCTCCGTAGCTTGTGCCAATCCAATCAGCCGTCGCGACGTTACTCGAGATTGTGCAATTCTCAATCGTAGGCGCCAACACTTGACAATGTATTCCCGCGCCGGCCCAAGCTGAGTTACCCGAGACCAAGCATCCGGCGATGATTGGCGCCGACTCATCGCAGCAGATACCACCGCCCCAAGACCGCTCGTTCGCATCGGGTCTCCCGAAATTGTCTGAGACGATGCAATCTTCGATGGTCGGGGACGCCAGCTGACACGATATGCCACCGCCGGCCCAAGCTGAGTTGCCCGTCAGCTCGCAATCTGTAATCGCCGGCGAGCTATCATAGAGACCAATGCCGCCGCCCCAACTTGTCTCGCTCAAGTCCAAAGTCCCGGAGTTATCAACGAACGCGCAATCCTCAATCGAGCCGGATGATTCAACGAAGCAGACGCCTCCTCCGGTCCATGCCATGTTCTCGATAATCGAGCAGCTCCCAATAAAAACGTCCGAGCAGCGCAGAAAGAGAATGCCGCCCCCCTTTGAATCGCTCCCGACGCCGTCTGCCTTGCCGCCTCGGACCGTCGCGCCCTCGATTCGGATATCCTCCAGGTCGCGGCAGCTAATGACATGGCAAGCGGCGCGATTCGCATCGATTGTGGTTGCCGAGGCTCCTTGTCCGACAAGGGAGACATTTGACCGCATCACCAGGGGAAAGCTCTCGCCGTTGGTCGATGCAGAATAGATGCCGTCTAGGACGTGAATCGTCACGGTCTCGATTGAGGCGCCGGATACTTGGTCGAGAGCGTTCGTAATTGTCCTCCACGCCTCATCTGCGGACGCGCCTGTGCTGGAGTCGCTCCCGTCAACCGCGTCAACATAATAGTCGGCTGCCGCGACCTGCAATGTCAGGGACAAAAGAGCAGCAAGCAACAGAAACATTTTGATATATAGATAATTCTGTCGCATTTCCCAGTTCCTCCTTAGTGATCGAGATATGTTCATTGGCCAGAATACTAGCCCGATTATGGTAGCAAACTGGGATCGGTGCGAAAAGAGGAAACTTCAGCACGGCGCCGGTGGCGTGTGGTCATTCAGCCAACGTCGCTGCTGGTGGGGGTAGGATAGTTCAGGAATGACGGGTTCTCAGCCGAACTGTCTCGGCTTTGGGGAGGGTCTTTGGCGCTGGCAGGCTCGCTGATAACGAATGGCCTGTGGGCAGGCGCGGCGGACACCGCAGCATTCAAAACATGCAGTGTCCGTCGTGTGCCTGCGTTATGTTCAACTTCTTTCCCTCTGACCTTGTTAGGCCAGAGAGGTCATTTCGCTATCATCGTATAAGAAGACTGTTCTAATCCGAAACGGAGAACCAGACTGCGCTTCCCTGACCTATGATGTCGAAATCGCCTGGGTAGCTCAGCGCAGCGCCATAGATGTAGTCTCCTGTCGGGCTACCTTCTGAGATATAACCGGAGAGGATTAGACCTCTACCCCAGTGAAACCCGTGCTCAAGATATAGGTCAGGTATCCATGGGTGCAAGCCATACTGGAGCGCGCTACCCGTATATGAGAGAATCGCGCCGCCCGGCAAGACTATCAACACATAGAGGTCAGCTGTGATGTCCTCGCCCGGATTATCAACCTCAAGATAGCAGTACAGATAGCTCCCCTGCGAATACTCAGTTTCGTAGAGATAGGCTGTGATGACAGGAGGATGGTCCCCGCCTTGCTCAAGCACAGTCTGAGTGTCCGCCCCGGTCGCGACCTCTACATTGCCGGCGAAGTCCTCGGCCTGCGTTGCGAATTCGTATGTTCCATCGCCTTCCAAGGGCTCGAACTGGAATGTGCCTGAGTCCGTCGAGCTTACGAGCCCCGAATCAATCCATTCGCCGCCGTTAAACTGATACCACAGCTTAACGATCGCGATGCCGGCCAGATTGTCGTTCGCGACGAAAGAAACCTCGATTGGGCTATAGTTCTCGTGCTCATTCGATTCGCATGATGATGTGGGCTCCTGCGTGTCGAACACAGTCGTGTCATCTGCGAAGGCAGGCGCGGCCTCAACATGACCATCGTTATCCTCCGCAATTGTGCAGAATGAATATGTCCCATCTCCCTCGCTAGCAGAGAACTCGAAGGTTCCGTAGTACTCCGCGCTTGATAGCCCAGAATCCACCCATGCGCCTCCGTTGAGCTGATACCACAGCGTCACAACCTTGATGCCAGAGCCATAATCACCGGCCGCGAAATCCACCGGAATGGGCGAGACTGCCGCGTAGTCCGGCGATGCTGCCGCAGAATACGGCAACTCCGGTGGGGCGACGCCCTGGGCTGGAAAGTGGCAGCCCAGATCGACGATGCCCGTATCGGGAGCTTCATCAGTTCTAGTCGTGAGAATGCTGTAGCCCAGGCTCTCTGCAAAGCCGCTCCCAGCATCGATGCAGGGGCTATCCGAAATCTGTCCGGACTGCATGCAAGAGAGATAGAAATCCCCGAATGGCCCCGTTGCGAAGAGAGGGTCATTCGCTATGTTTCCAGCAACTCCCACTGTTGCCCATCCCTGGATGCAGCAGAATGTTGGCGCAACGGATTCGTGGAGCTGTGCTCCAATGTCTGCGACGTTACCCCAAAGTATGCTGTTGATCACCGTGCCCTCACATCCATAGAGGCCACCGCCCTCAGAGGCTCTGTTGGACGCAATCGTGCAATTGTTGATGTCCCCGGTGCAATCAAGAAGCCCGCCACCGAAACTTGCGCTATTGCCTGATATAATGCAGTTGAATATGTCGCTATCACACATCAGGAATCCGCCGCCGCTTTCAGCCTCATTGTTCAGGACCATCGAGTGGCCAACTGTTCCGTCACAGGCAAATAGACCTCCGCCTTCAGAGGATGAATTGCCCGAGATGACGCATGCGAAGATGTTGGCCATGCAGTAAGCCAGCCCGCCACCAGCGTTCCCGGCATGATTGTCGCTGATCGTGCAGTTGCTCATTTCGCCGCTGCAGTTGAGCAGTCCGCCGCCCTCCTGCCCTGCGTAGTTCCCGGAAATAAGGCACCCACTTATGTAGCCGTCGCATGCGAACAGACCGCCACCGTAATAGTCGATCGACGAGTTACTTGTAATCTTGCAGTTGATGATGTCGCCATCACACTTGAATATCCCAGCGCCTCGGTCATTCACGTTGTTATTGGTGATTATGCAGTAGCTGATCGTCGCGGTGCAATGCTCACCATATTCGTCGGCGCCACGTATCCCACCACCGAAATCACAGTTGCCGCCTTGAGTGAGAGTGAAGCCCGAAAGTTCGCAGCTGGAGTCCTCCGAGCCGTCAAATCTGACCACGTGCCCACTCCCACCGGCGTCGATGATCGTGCTGCCCACAACGGCCGGATCAGTGGGATCGATCGATTGAAGCACTACGTTCTTTCCGTAAAAGCGGACATCTTCATAGT
>JAGHCW010000117.1 GCA_021160245.1 bacterium
ATCTCCAAGAATGGCTCGACGTCTACTCCCATACTATGTCGTCTAGCCCATACGCGCACATCTTCCAAAGATTCCTGTTGCTGCTCGACAGGTGCCTCCCGCAGGTGATTGTATAGATACTCTACCATGGTATCCTTTTCCACCGCGTCGGGAGAGAAACGCACAAAATAAGCATAGGCCAATATATAGTGTTGCAATCCTTTCACCAATTGCCCTTGTTCGAAGGACATCTGGCCGCGTAACATCTCCACCTTACCTAAAGGTGCAAAGTATTCACGAGGCAGATCCTTACCTGATTCCGGTTCACCAGGGACAATGCGATATTCGGGACCGATCAGTTCCTCCACTTGTGTCAGGTGCTCTTGAGCGGTTTTTTGATCCCCGATGTCAAAGAACACTTCTGCTAGGTCCTGCAAGGTGTCGGCCCGCTCAATTTTTCCCCATCCTTTCACCTTCAGCGCTAAATGCAGCTGCTCCTCGCTCCGGTGGTAGTACACTATTCCCTTGTCTAGACCCTCCAGTCGCGTGGTGATATGCCCT
Organism: bacterium; assembly: GCA_021160245.1. Lineage (GTDB taxonomy): Bacteria > B130-G9 > B130-G9 > B130-G9 > B130-G9 > JAGHCW01. Next base: position 541 of record JAGHCW010000117.1, read on the forward strand.
AGCTCGCGGTAGACTCGTCCTTGTTCGGCGTATAACACAGGCAGATCGGAACCCAGTTCAGCTCTCGTGGCTATATCTAGAGCGTTGTTAAGAGAAAGGCGCGCCTCTTCCAGCCGCTGCCTTGCCTCTTCCAATTTCCTGCCTTTTTCCAGTTCATGCTTAGCCATTCTCCGTCTAGCTTTGGCAATGCTTAAGTAGGCCAATACTGTACCATGTGCATCCTCCAACTCGCGGAAAAGCGTCAGCGCTTCCTCGCCATATGTTACCGCTGACGAATAATTGCCTCGCATTTGAGCGATTGAGGCGAGAGTTGAAAGTGCCAGACCTGTGCTATACTCATGTCCCATCTCCTCGTTGATTCGCAGTGCCTCGTGAGCCAAAGGGCGTGCCAGTACCATGCGCCCCTGTTTAGCGTAAGCGAAGGCCAGGTTGTTCAATAACATGGCGTATTCGTCCCAATAGTCTTTCAAATGGTCTTTTGACTTGCGGAATGCGGCTTGGGCCTTTACGTACTGCGCCGTCGCTTGAGCCAGCAATCCTCCCAAGCGAAACTGGTATCCTATTGAGGTAAACAAACGTGCCCGCGCCAGCGCTTGTTGTACTGTACAATCGGCCAATAGCGGCAACCGCTCCAGTATCGTTTGGGCCTTCTCTACAACCGTCGGATCGTACCCATGAAGCATCGCTTGAGCATCTGTCCAGCGGGCGCAGACATTACCCAGAATTGCGATATCTTCTTCCGCACGGATAAAGAAAGCGTCTGGCTGATTCTGAATGTACTCAGCAAATCTGACCAGTCGCTCAAGTTGTCCCCACCAGTAGAATCGCTCCACCCACAGCTGCACGCTCTCGCGGATCACCTGCGCGTAGGGGATGCCGGACGCCTCGAATTGCTGCCGCCGTTCAGGTGTGTTATAGAAGCGCAGGAACTCATCCAACAGCCTCATGCCGTAACCTACCCAACGACGGCGGTTGGCCTGGTCGTTGAGCCGTTTGTATTCCTCGTAACCCCGGTGCGGGTCATGAGCCAGCAAGTAATATAGCCGTTCCACTTGCAATTTCTGCAGCCGTTCTCGCAATGGGATTCTCCCTTTTGGAGAAAGTGGCTTCAGTTCGCGCTTCAATTTCGCAACCTGCGGATCGTAATAATTCATCACCAGGGCGTGAGCTATCGCCCGTTCATTCAGACACAGATTGGGCATTATACTGGGCTTCGTTAGCAAACGGTACATCTCATCATGGAGGAAAATACGCTCCCCGTGCAATTGTTCTGCTCCCGGTATGGCTTTAAACTGCTTAATGAAAGAAAGCGGCTTCAAGCGTGCCAGCACTTTCTCCGCTTCATCTTCTGGCATCCCCAGTGCTTGATGGAGTATCTCCACATCAACCCCCTTGGGCATCAGGGCAATACGACTGAGAAAGCCTCCCAACTCTGTCCTTTCGTTGACAATACCGCGCAAGATCTCCACCTCGACCTGATTGCGCGCCTTTTCCAGCCGCTCATCACCTTCCGGGACGTCCACTAGGTCTGTGTATTGATCAAACATCTCCAGCAGGGTGCGTGGTTCAGGGGACAGTACTTGGAGTAAATCTACGATTAAATGAAGGAAAATCGGCCGTCCACCTGTCAGACGGTGTACCACCGGCAGGTACTGATCGGGGATGACTTCCACTTCACCCGTCAAGGCTTTGATGAACGTCTTCGTTTCCTCGAACGTAAAAGGTTGCAATTCTATGACTGTTAAATCCTGGCCGAAGGCCCGCTCTAAGTCCAATACCAACCGTGCCTGGGGATCGGTCTGTTCGCCCGGCACTGGCAGCTTGGGACGCCCGGCAAAGACGACCAGCACGTTGGCCAGTTGCGCGAGCTTGCCCAGCAGCCAGGGTTTAAGGCGGGTATCCACCATCTCCAGTCCGGCCTTCTCCTCAACGACAGAACTTTCGTATTGCAGCAGTTCTACCGTATCGAAGCAGATGACCAATTTACGGGCCGCTAAAGCCATCTCGCGACATTCCCGGATGAAAAACTGGCTCAGTTCTTCGCGACGTTTTTCCAGGACGCCAGGGTCGGTGCCTCGCTCGCGCAGCAGTTCATATCTTGCTCGCTCCCGGAGGTAATCTTTAAAATACTTGTGATCAGGATCTAACCCTTCAACTATGGCTCGTTCCACATCGCTGGTGCTGTGGGTATCGGTGTGGTACAGGTCAATGATGCCGGTGCTGTAATAACCCGGCCCGACCTCCTCCACCATCCGTTCCAGCTCTTCCAGGAGGCGTGTCTTGCCCAGCCCGCCACCGGCCCAGTAATACAGGAAGTGGTTCTCGCCGCGCGCGTGCAGGCACTTGCGCAAGCGGTTTAATTCCTTTTGGCGCCCCACCATCTGTGGCATACGCTTGGTCAGGGCTAGGTCATTCGATGATTCGCTGTTCATTGTTCTTTCTCCTGTTCTGCGCGTTGGCTATATGTTTCTACTTCTTGGCGATACGGCTCGGCCTCCGGAGACCCCTCGGGGAATTCGTCTGCCATCGCCTTAAAGGTCTCGGCCGCCGCCAGACACGCGCGGCGGTATCGGTCTGGATACAAGATCTTCTGACAATGCCGCACAATGTCCTTGATGACACCGTGTAATCGGTTCCCACTTGCCTCACGCCAGACCACCGTGTGACGGATACGCAGGCGAGTGATCCCCTGAATGAAGAAATAGTCCGGTTGCCCCTTGACCAAATTCGGCTCAACCTGTTTCAGGTATCGCTGCAGGATCGTGACATCAAACC
>JAGHCW010000067.1 GCA_021160245.1 bacterium
CCGGCAACCACGCGGACAACTCCGGCGGCGGCATATTCTGTGGCGAGAACAGTTCTCCTACGATCCTGGACAACACGATAAGCGATAACTCCGTAGGTTACGAGCCCGGAGGTGGTGGCGGGATATGCTGCTCGCACAGTTCTCCTGCGATTCGAAACAACAGGATCACGGACAATTCGGCAAATAATGCCGGGGGCGGGTTATACTGTGACAACAGCTCTCCAATGATTGAGAGGAACATCATTACGAACAACCCGGCAGCGCGCGGCGCCGGGATATTCTGCCACGAGAGTTCGCCCACGATCCAAAGCAACATAATCAGCGACAACTACGCGGCTGCCTGGGACAAGACTTTGCCGGCGATCACGGACGCCCCCGTCGACAACAACTCGCTAGACTGCGGAGGCGGGATATTCTGCCACGAGAGTTCGCCCATGATCCAAAACAACATAATCAGCTACAACTACGCCGGCATCGACGGGGCCGGGCTGTTTTGCTGCCAGTCCAGTTCGCCGGCGATTGAAGACAACACGATCAAGGATAACTCCGCAGAAGGCGACGGCGGTGGGATATACTGCGCCTACCTAAGTTCGCCGAGGATTTCCAATAACACCGTCATGGGCAACTCGTCGGGACGCGAGGGCGGCGGAATATACTGCTACGAAAGTTCCCCGGCGGCCAAGAACAACGTTATCGCGGGAAACTCCGCATACGGTGGTGGCGCAATAAGCTGTCAATCGGGCAGTTCCCCGACTGTTGAGAACAACACGATCGCGCACAACTTGGCAACCGACCATGCCGGTGGGATACTCTGTGAGAACAGCTTGCCCACGATTGTGGACTGCATTATCTGGGGCAATGGCGACGATCTTGACGGTTGTTCAGCGACGTACTGCTGCATCGAAGACAACGACCCGGGTGCGGGCAACATACACGAGGACCCGACGTTTGTTAGATGGTTCTTCGGCATCTACTACCTTCACCCGAATAGCCCTTGTATAGATGCGGGCAGCAAGTTGGCAGAGGAGGCGGGCCTGAGCGACCGGACAACCCAGTTTGACGGCACGCCGGACACCGGCACGGTTGACATGGGCTATCATTATCCCATCCCGTGAGGTTGGGTCAAGAGGTCAAATAGGTGTCGACTCGGCGGGTTGTTCGCCCGCGTGCATCTTGGTTTCAGCAACTTACGGCCGATAGCTGAATGACAGCCTCGGAAAGACCGTCCTACACCGATGGACAGTCTAGAAAGACCGTCTTACACCAACCCCGTGCTCAGCAGCAATCGCCTTTAGTACAAGGTTGACCCATAGCGACAATCGTCGCCAACCTGATTGCCGCGCAGCTCAGGCCGGTTTTGCTCTTTGCCTCGTGATGGTATAGTTTTTTTAGGATTGATACTAGAAACTTGATGACGACGAGGTGATCTCCAGGATGGAATGCAAAAAGGAAGAGAATCTGAAGATGTGCAACTGCACGTATCCCTGCAGCAAGAAGGGCGTCTGCTGCGAGTGCGTGACCTACCATCGCGGCTTGGGCGAGCTGCCGGCGTGCTTTTTTCCTGATGATGTCGAGAAGACCTACGACCGTTCGATTGCTCGCTTCGTCGCGCTTCATAAATGAGGCGGCTTTTGATGGATGATGCGGAATGCCAAAGCCATGACCACGAATAGAGGGCATGCGGGCGAGAACTTACCCGTCAAAAGCGACTTGCTGCTCTATCGAACTGAGGACGGCAGAACTCGGATTGAAGTGCGGCTGCAAGATGAGACGGTTTGGATGACACAAGCGACCATGGGGGAGCTTTATCAAACGAGTCCCCAGAACATCACGCTCCATCTGAAATCGCTTTATGAAGTGGGAGAATTGGGCCGGATGGCAACTTGTAAGAAATACTTACAAGTTCAGCACGAAGGCGAGATGAAGGTCAGGCGCGCGCTGAAGTTCTATAATCTGCCGGCTATTCTCGCGGTTGGCTATCGGGTTCGCTCCCCACGCGGAGTTCAGTTCCGCCGCTGGGCCACGGAGAAGCTGAACGCCTTCCTGAGATTCAATGAGCGAGACATTCTGGAACATGCTGGCACATTATCAATAGAGATCGCAGATAAACTCGCCCAATTGAAATACGATAAGTTCAATGACAATCGACTCGCTCTTGAGGCTGAGGCAGAGTCGCAAGCAGATGACGCAGCATTTGAGTCATGGGCTCGCAAAATTGAGCAGAGCCACAAAGACAAGGCCGCATCCGGCGGAAAGGACCCCGAATGACCCACAATGAAAGCTCAGAAGCAACGAATGGCCAGGTTTCCGAGCAATCGAAATTGCTGCGGCAGCTTCCGGCTGTGGACAAAATTCTCGACTCGAAAGACCTTGAGCACCTCTACTCAGATGTCCAGCGGTCTGTCGTGTCTCTCGCGGCTGCCGAGGTTCTTGGTGATGCGCGGACCTCGATACTAGCTGGTGACAACAGCCTCATCTTCGTCGAGGAAGAGGGTGAGAAACGGCTTAATGAGGACGCGCTTATTGACGCCGTCGTGAGAGGGGTCGAGAAAATGAGCTCGCCCAGCATGAGGCGCGTTGTGAATGCGACGGGCGTTATTATTCATACGAATTTCGGCCGCTCGGTATTGGCGGAAGAGGCCGTCTTCGCAGTTGCCGCCGCTGCGTCGGGCTATAGCAATCTCGAGTACGATGTTGACCGGGGCAGGCGCTGGAAGCGCTGGAAGCACGTTGCGGCCTCTCTCGCGTCATTATGTGGAGCCGAGGACGCCGTTGTCGTGAACAACAACGCGGCCGCGGTTCTATTGTGCCTCAACGAGCTTGCGGCAGGCAAAGAGGTCATTGTCTCGCGCGGGGAGCTCGTGGAGATAGGCGGCAGCTTTCGGATGCCGGATGTGATGGCGGCATCTGGCGCAATCCTCCGGGAGGTCGGCGCGACCAACAAGACGAGGCTCTCCGACTACGAGCGAGCGATAACGGACAAAACGGCGTTGATCCTAAAAGTCCACACGAGCAACTACAGAATCGTCGGCTTTTCAGAGGAGACATCGGTCAAGGAGCTCTCGGCACTCTGCCAGAAGTTCAATCTACCGCTGATGGTCGATCTCGGCAGCGGCTTAATCGGCGGACAAGACTCGCTCCGAATGCCCGATGGCATCAAGATGGATGAGCCGCTCGTTCCAGACACTCTTCGAGATGGCGCCGATATTGTCGCATTCAGCGGGGATAAGCTCCTGGGCGCCTCGCAAGCCGGCATCGTTGTCGGCAAAAGAAATCTGGTTGAAAGGACAGCGTCGAATCAGATGGCAAGGGCTCTTCGAATAGACAAGCTATCGCTGGCGGCTCTGGATGCGACGTTAAAGCTATACACGAAATGGCCAACGCGGGCCCACGAGCACATCCCAACGCTTGCGATGCTCACGATGTCAGTCAACGAGATGAGCATTAGAGCGGAGGAGATTCGCACACGCCTCGGCTCGCTGCTAGGTTCGGATTTCGAGGTTGATGTCGAGCCTGGTGTCTCCAAAGCGGGCGGCGGTACCCTGCCGCTATTGGAGCTGCCAACAGTTCTTGTGTCTGTTTCGAGTCCAAAAGTGTCCGCCGATGCAATTGAGAAGGCTCTTAGATTAGCGCCCACACCGGTAATCGCCAGGATCGCTGAGGATAAGGTCTTGCTTGATCCCAGAACACTGCTTGATGGCGATCTTGATGCGCTCGTTGATGCTTTCAGATCAGTAACCACCAATGGAAACGAATGAACAAGAATGCGGGACAGCACGGCTCCAAGCTCGAGGTTGATTTCGAGCCGAGGATTACCTCAATACTTGAAAAGATATCCCACGTCGCCGATGCAAGCGGTGTGCCGTGCTTCGCGGTCGGTGGAATCGTCCGGGACACTCTTCTTCAAAGGCCGGTACTCGACCTCGATCTGCTCGTTGACACAGCAAACGAGGCGGCAATTTCGGCGGAGCAGTTTGCGAACCTCGCCTCGAAAGCGCTGGGCGGGTCTCATCCAGTTTGCTTCGATCGTTTCGGTACCTATCACTTCACGACAGGGGGCGCGCAGAATCCGCTTGAGATAGAGGTTGTTGGGGCTTCACTTAAAGTCTCGGACACTCATAGGCTGGGGGACGCATCAGACGTCTTCCGCCGGGATTTCACCATCAACGCCCTGCTTATCGCGCTTAATGGGACAAACTTCGGCAGGCTCTATGACTTCTCCGGGCGAGGCCTTTCTGACCTCGAAGACTGCGTCTTGCGCTGTCCCCTCGATCCTGCTATGACCCTTGCCGACGATCCGGTGCGGGCACTCCGCGCCGTGCGATTCCACTGCACGTTGGGCTTTACACTTGATGACGCTCTGCGCGACTTCATCCGCGAGAATCCGAGCCTCATAAGCGATGCTGCAGTGGAGAGGACCCGAAAGGAGCTGGAGCTCATAATCCTCTCGGACAGGCCAGCGGAAGGTTTTGACATGCTGCACGATCTAAATCTCTTGGCCATGCTTCTGCCCGAGATCGAGGCCCTTGACGGGATTATGCAAGACAAGCGATTCCACAGTCAGGACGTTCTACGCCACACTTTTTCCGTGCTGTCTAACGTCGAAGAAAGGGAACTCTCGTTGCGCCTCGCGGCGCTCTTCCACGATGTTGGGAAACGTCGGGCAAAGGCGTTGAAGGGTGACAGAATTATCTTCTATGGCCACGAGCATATAGGCGCCGCGATCGCCTCGGTCCGGCTTAGCGCGCTACGCTTCCCCAATAGGCTAATCAAGGACGTCTCCACGCTTGTGCGAAACCACATGATCAACTATTCCGATGAGTGGACGGATGCCGCGATTAGGCGTCTGATCAAGCGACTCGGGCCGCTAATGCCGAGGCAATTCGATCTGTATGAGGCGGACATCCGAGCGCTCACTGATGCTGATGAGCTCCTTGCTTCCGCTCGGGAGCTACGGAGTCGCATTGAGGCCATTGACGAGAAGGAGCAGGTGGCCAAGATCGAGTCGCCGCTTGATGGCCGCGAGATCTGCGCATTGCTTGGCATCAGACCCGGCCCTATGGTCGGCAAATGCAAGGCGAAGCTCCTCGACGCGGTGCTTTCTGGCGAGATTTCAAACGACAAGGAGGCCGCGACGAAATATCTTCATCAGCTGGTAAGGGATGGGGCCGCCGAAGCGCTTAATGATGGAGATTGATTAACCTCCGACGTTAATTGGGCTTGACTTACTGAAAGGAGACCTGAGTGGCCTGATGGCGGTTCAGATAGATGCAAAATGTGGATTATCACGATGATTGAGCAACTAGGAAACGAGTTCAATCCCGATACTGTAACTCCTCCCGGGGAGACATTGCAGGAGCTGCTGGAAACTTTGGGGATGACAAAGGCGCAGTTGGCGCTGCGCATCGGCAAGACCCCCAAGACTATAGGTGAGATCATCAACCACTGCGCCCCCATCACACCAGACACGGCTGTGGCGTTGGAGAAGGCTCTTAGAACCCCTGCCAGTTTCTGGAACAACCGTGAGCGCCGCTACCGTGAAAGCCTAGCCCGAATGGCCGAGAAAGAGCGAATGAAGCAGGAGATCGGTTGGCTGAGAACTATGCCCGTCCGCGCGATGATCAAGGCCGGTTGGATAGAGGAATTCAAGGACAAGGTGGAACAGGTCAGCGCCGTGCTTCAGTTCTTTGGCGTTTTGTCCCCCAAGCAGTGGGAGGAAATATGGCTTTCGCCCAGGGCCGCCTATCGCGCCTCAAAGGCATTTGCCTGTCGGCCGGAGGCCTGTTCGGCGTGGCTCCGTAGGGGTGAGCTTCAGGCTCAGGAAATTGAGAGTGAGAGGTTTGATCGGGCGAGGTTTTTGAAGGTGCTTGGGCAGGTGCGAGCCTTGACGAGAACGAATCCGGAGCAGTTCCGGGTGGAGACTGTGCGTTCCTGTGCAGGAGCCGGCGTCGCGCTGGTGTTCACTGCTCCCATCACGGGCGCCCCGGTTTATGGCGCTACCCGCTGGATGACGTCGCAGAAGGCGCTGATTCAGCTCAGCCTGCGTGGCAAGTTTGAGGACCTACTATGGTTCACATTCTTTCATGAGGCCGGTCATCTTCTCATGCACAATAAAACGGGGATCTTCATAAAGATGAAGGATTGTCCGGACGATCGTGAAGCTGAGGCTGACGAGTTTGCGCGCGATTTTCTGATTCCACCTCGGGCTTGGCTCCGATTCATAGAGTCTGATAGATATCGGGCTGAGACTCGTGTCAGGGCTTTTGCCAAGGAGATGGCGATCTCACCGGCCATAGTGGTGGGTCGTTTGCAGCATGAAGGACTGCTACCTCACACACACTTGAATGGTCTCAGGCGGCGGTTTGAATTCGCTGACGCTGGCCCATGATAAGGGTCAAAGCGATCACGCCCGAAGAGGACATTTGCTCGATCACCCTAATCAGAGGGATCGCGGAGCCTTCTTAGCGAGACGCGTTTGACGGGGTGCTGCGCGTCATTCTCTTCAAGAATAATCCCCCAAAACGGCTGAAAGGTGTTCGCACTTGATGAGTAACGCATGTCCCCCACCACATCGGGGTTGTCCGGTACCCTTGCGGTGAAGCCGTCCGCGAATCTTGCGAACTTCCTGAAGTCCCTGACCAGCAATTGCAGGCTATCGGGATAACCCATCAGATCGTCTTCGGTGAATAGCTCTATCGAATCCCCTTCATCAACGCTCTTTTTCCAGAAGGGGATGATCGTGATCTTGTCCGCATATATCCTGCCTTCTGCTCGGTAAATGGACCTAAAGACGAATAAATTAGCCAGCGTAGGTGTCGCCCGTCCGTGCTGAATATGATGTCCGCGACTCTGCGCCAATTCCTGTTGAATGGCGAGCGCTCTTTGATTCTGCATCAGGCCAAACATCAAGTAGCTGGTTACAAACAGCATCGCAACCATCGCGGGCCGATTGCTCTTTTTTTTCGCAGAGAAAATACAGCCGACAAGAAGTGGTACCGAGACTACCGGATCAACGATCGAGATGCAGTCCAGAGAGAATCGCGAACTTGTGAACGGCCAGAAGATTACAGTTCCGTAGCTCGTGCATAGATCGAGGGGACCGTGGGTTGCATAAGCGAGAAGGCAAGCGATATAGATGGCTTTGAAGTCTTCTTTTCTTCTATAGATAAGAAGGCAAATGCCGGCGGCGATAAGCGCGCCTATGGGCACAAAGATTAGCGAATGCGTGAAATGCCGGTGCATCGTCATTGACAGGAGGGAGTCCGTTGAGGACCTTATGAATAAGTCTGCATCCGCAAGCGCTCCTGCGACGAGACCGGCGACCAGGGCCTTTCTTCCAAGCCTCTTGCTGAAAAACGATTGGGAAAGCGCGGCCCCGAGAAGAGCCTGAGTTGGAGTATCCATTTGTCTTGAGAATCCCTGTCTCTATCTGATGCTCCCTGACACAAGTGAGAACATATAGTGGTCCTGAGGATGTAGGCGAGCTAATCGATGCCATCCGAGGCGATTACAGCCTGTCACTTGGGATTTGTGTCTTTCAATTCTCTTACTCCCCTCCTAAGTCAGCTGGGACTTTTCGGCTCGCGTTGACATACATCTTATGAATGCCATACGATCTCGCCTGAAGCGCTATCAATAATTAAAGCGCATTTCTCGAGATTTGTTCCCTTATAGAGATACCGTACAGGAATGGAGAATATGACCAAAGACGTTCGAGTGAGATTTGCGCCGTCGCCGACGGGCTATCTGCATGTTGGAGGCGCGAGGACAGCGCTGTTTAATTGGCTATTTGCGAGAAAGCACGGCGGCAAGTTCATTCTGAGGATCGAGGACACAGACCTCGTTAGGTCGGACGATCGGATGGTTACTCAGATACTAGATTCGATGAAATGGCTCGGACTTGATTGGGACGAGGGCCCCTTCTATCAATCGCAGCGATTCTCGCTCTACAACGCGGCGATAGAGAAGCTTCTCGCTGAGGGAAAGGCCTACTACTGCTTTTGCGACGCGGAGAAGCTCAAGGAGATGCGCGAGGCCGCTCGCAAAAGAGGCGGCTCTTTCCAATACGATCGACGCTGCCTCAATCTTGGCCAAGATGAGATCGAGCGACTTCTCAAACAGAATGTGCCTAAGGCAGTTCGGTTCTTAGTCCCTGAAGCAAAGCCGAAGGTGCATGATGCAGTGCATGGGGACATCGCTTTTGACAGCAAGAACATAGGCGACTTCGTCATTAAGAAGGCCGACGGCTCTCCAACCTATCAGCTAGCAGTTGTCGTCGATGATCACGATATGGGCATAACCCACGTTATACGAGGCGACGATCATTACAACAACATCCCAAAACAAACCATGATCTATGAGGCGCTTGGCTATACGGCCCCCCAATTCGCTCACGTTCCACTTATACTTGCTGAAAGCAGGGCAAAATTGAGCAAGCGAAATGCGGCCGTGGCGGTCTCCGACTATCGCGAGTCCGGCTTCATGCCCGAGGCGGTTGCGAACTTCCTGGCGCTACTCGGTTGGTCGCCGGGGGACAATCGTGAGATTATGAGCAAGGCCGAACTGATTGAGGCGTTCAGCCTCGGGAGCATCAGCAAGGCGAATGCCGTATTCGACGTTAAGAAGCTCGAGTGGATGAACGGCCAGTATATCCGGCTTCTCTCGCCGGATGAACTCTTCGAAAGGGCCAAGCCGCTGCTGGTTGACGCCGGCCTGCTGAGCGAGAAGTCTGCCGATGATAAAAAGGAGTGGATCAAGAATATCCTCGTCATCTTGCAGGAACGCGTTAGAAAGCTAGGCGACTATCCATCCGCGGCGGGCTACTTCTTCACATGCGACTTCGATTACGACGAGAGGGGCGTTCGGAAGCAATTCACGAATCCGCAGGCCGCCAATGTTCTGGAGATGCTGGGAGGACGATTTGAGAGTTCTGCTGATTTCTCGCTTGAGTCGATCGAATCGACAATCAGGGGCCTTGCTGATGAGTTAGAGATCAAGGCCTCGAAAGTCATCCACCCAGCGCGATTAGCTTGCACTGGAAGAACCGTGGGGCCCAGTTTATTTCATCTCATAGAGATTCTGGGCAAAGATAGGACGGTCGAACGTTTACAAAAGGCCGCCGCCTTCGTGAAGCGCCTCGTCTAACCAGAGAAGAGCCGCATCCCAAAACTCTTGCGCCTTCTTTACTGGGATTTGGCCTTCTTCTTATTCTTACGGTCGATATGTTCTTGGCTGGATTTCGCGCCTTGTTTCGCGTCCTCGTTGCTTGGGTTGAACCTGAGAACCTTTTGGTATGTTAGAAGCGCGTCATCGTAATGCGCCAGCCTGTAATGGCAATGAGCGATCATTAGAAGCGGACGCCAGCTCCTGTTGCACTTGTAGGCCTGGCTATAATACTCACTTGCCTCCGCATAGTCTCTCTGCGCGTAAAGAATCGCTGCCAAATGCGTGGCTGCCGCGCATTGCTCGCCCTTATCTATCTCGAGCACCTTCTTGAAGTCGGCAATGGCCTTCTTGCTTTGTTTCAGGTTCTTGTAGGCCTCGGCCCGGATTAAATATCCCTCATAGTCCGTTGGTGCCTGAGCTATTATCTTCTCTGCATTAGCCAGGGCGGCTTCATAATCACCCTCACCCAGTTTTGCGTCACCAAGCGTCTGCAGAGCCTTCACGTTACCCGGTTGTTTGGCCAGCACGGTCTCAATCGACGACGCGGCTTTCGCATAATCGTTATTTCGCTGATACGCATCTGCAAGATCAATCAACGCTTGCGTGTGCCCGGGATTCAACTTGTGGGCCGACTCGAGGCGCGCAATCGCTTTTTTGTATTGCTTAAGTTGTCGCAGCGCCAGTCCATAAAGATAGTTGTACTCGAATCTGGATTCCCCTTTTTTCGCAACCTTCTTTAGGGCCTCGGCCGCCTTCTTATACTTGCGAAGCCTCATATAGACCTTGGCCAACTTGTAGTTGCCCTGATAGTCATTGGGCCTGTAAACAAGTCCTTCCTCAAACGCCTCGGCCGACTTTGAGTAATCCTTCTCCTTATCATAGAGCGAGCCGAGATTGAACATGGAAACAAAGTCGTTGGGCTTGAGGCTTTTGCATTTCAAAAAAGCGGCTATTGCCTCCTTATTCCTCTTCAACCTCGTCGTGATAAGGCCTTTTAGGAAGAAGTACTTGTGGCTGTCGGGAGCCTTTTTGATCGCTCCCTCTATCTCCTTCTCGGCCTTTTCGAGGTTCCCTGCTTTGTAGCTGTCGTAAGCTAGTTTGTATTCATCTTCCTGCGCTATGGCTGGCGAGGTTGCGCAGCATGTGAGAAGGGCGGCGAGCACAATTGGGCAGGCAGAGATGAGAAGAAATAACCTTAATATACCTTTAGGAAACATCATACCTCCGTGGGATGGATGAGACATAGCCTTATCTGATATTCCAATATGTGCTTGCTAGTAAGCCGGCGCCAAATAGTATCAAGACTCCTGCGATTCCTGATCCCGCTTACACTGTATGCACATGGTGGCGACCGGTCTTGCTTCAAGTCGCTCCTGCTCTATGTCGCTGCCGCAGCTAACGCATATCCCGTAAACGCCCTTTTCGATCTTGGCCAGCGACTCATCGATCTTGGCCAGAAGCTTCTGCTCTCTATCCCTGAGTCGCAGTCTCAGGACCTTGTTCGACTCCATGGAGGCGATATCGGCGAAGTCGCCGCCCTGGATCGCAGAATCTTGACTATTCTTCTGCAGTGTCTCAGCGGCCTGGCCCAGCAAGTCGCTTCTTTGTTTTACAAGCAGATTCTTGAAATGAATCAGTATTTTCTCATTTAACATGCTAATTCAGCCTCGTAAGACATCAGGAATGTGAACCGATGGATACTTCTGCAATTCATCTTTGAACCTATTCTTAATCAGCTCAAGAGCCTCTTTCGTCTTGGCCTCAAACCTGAGCACCAAAACTGGCTGGGTGTTTGAGGCGCGTATCAGGCCCCAGCCCTGATCGAATATAACCCTTGCGCCATCTATCTCGATCACTCTGTGCTTTTTCTTGAGTTCTAAAGCGATGGCCTTGACGACATCAAATTTCTTATCATCAGGGCACGGAACGCGCAGCTCGGGCGTGGAGAAAGTCTTTGGCAAGGCGCCGACTTTCTCGCTGAGGCTAGGAGAATCACTTGCGAGCATCTCCGCAAGCCTGCACGCGCCGTAAATGGCGTCATCGTAACCCAGATACCTGTCAGCAAAATACATGTGTCCGCTCATCTCACCGGCTAGTTGAGCGTTTTCGTCCCTGACCTTGCTCTCTATCAACGAGTGCCCCGTTCGCCACATGATCGGCTCTCCGCCAAGTCTCCGTATCTCGCTCTCCAGAACATCCGAACACTTGACCTCAAAGATAACCTTCGCTCCCTTGTGGTCCCTTAGGATATTTTGAGCATAGAGCAGGAGAAGAATGTCTCCCCATATAGGATTGCCCTTCTCGTCAACGATCCCTATCCGGTCGGCGTCGCCATCAAATGCGATGCCGGCCATCGCGCCGGAGGACCGGACTTTTTCAGCGAGAACAGTCAGATTCTCAGGCACGGTAGGGTCTGGAAAGTGATTGGGGAATGTGCCATCGAACTCGCAGAAAACAGGTATCACCTCGCAGCCCATCCGCTCAAGCACTTGAGGCGCAAGTTCGCTGGCGGTCCCGTTGCCGGCATCGACAACGACTTTGACCGGCCGGCCCGACTTCATTCTCTTCATGTCGATCGAGTTGTTGAACAAGTAGTCAACATAAGAGCCATCGACGTTCTTGTGCTTGAGTTTCCCCACTGCCGCCTCAAAGTCGCCGCTCTCGATTACCGCGCGAAGGTGCTGGATCTGCTCGCCAAAGATTGTGTGCTTGCCTTGGCAAATCTTAAAGCCATTGAACTGCGGCGGATTGTGGCTTCCGGTAACGACTATTCCACCGTCAGCATCGAGGTGATGCAATGAGAAGTAAAATACCGGCGTCGGCGCCATGCCAATATCAGTTACGTTGCAGCCGGTTCCGAGTATGGACTCAACCAATATCTTTGAAAATCGCGGCGAGCTGAGGCGGACATCCCTCGCAATCACGATATTGCGCAGACCATTCCTAATGATCTCTGTTCCGAAGGCCTTGCCGATCAGGGCAACGACCTCGTCAGTCAAGTCCTCTCCCACAATGCCTCGAATATCGTACTCCCTAAATATCTCCGGGTTCATTTCGAGCCTGCTCCCCCATCTTTGGCCTTTTCCGATTTGACCTTCGCTCCTTTTTTCGCGCCATCTTTTGCAGAGGACCCGGCAGGTTTTACCGTCCTCTTCCCTTCCTTGTCCGTGCCGACTGTGACTCGCTGCACTTTGCTTGGATCAAATCCAGGGGGCAACTTGCCTGGCGCCAGAGCTTGCTTTCCCGCCGTCTTTGGCTTTCCATCGCTCTCCATATCCGAAAGCGCCGTGTCCGCCTCTTTGTCCCATTGGGTGCCCGGATATAGCGTGGTAACCTGCGTATAGACGCGCTTTGCTTCGTCCATCCGCTTCAGTTTCTTGTAAAGCTCGGCCAGATCCAAATAATATGGCGCAATCCCCGAGGCGCCTTTGTGGTCCGCAAAGAGCTCTTCGTATGTCTTGGTGGCGTTCTCATACTCGCCTAGTTGCTCCTGCGTTCTGGCGAGGTTGGCTGCGCAAAAGGCGCTGTATTCGCCGAGAGGAAACTGCTTGAGGCACTCCTCAAACGCAGCGATGGCCGATCGATAATTTGCCATCTCGTAGTTGACAATGCCGATGTAAAATAGAGCCCTTTCTTTAATCTTGGCGCCGGAGTACTCAGCTTTTAGCTCCTCGAACTTGGCAAGCGATTTGCCTAGAAGGTCGTTCCGCTCGGCTAATCGGTCAGCAAGCGGCTTCACTTCGCTCTTTTCACCCTCTATGCCTTCTGTATCTATCGCTCCGTCCTCGCTCAGGTCAATTGCTTGCGCTTGCTCAAAGAGGTCTGTGGCATAGTATTCCATCTCTGAGGCGCGCTCTCTTCTACCTTGCCGGTAGGATGATGTGAAGTATCCCGCCAGAATCACCGCCACGGCCGCGGCCGCAAAGATCACGATGAGCTTGGTGTTCTGTGTGGCGAAGTCAACAATATAGGATAGCAGATCTTTGACATCCGTATGATCACTCTTGCCCGCGCTTTTCTTAACCTTAATCGTTCTTTTAACCAAACCGGCTCCTCCGCTACAGCCTGTGCAATTTCCAATAATATCTATCCCAAATTGGGGGCGAGCGAACAATATCAAAGCAATTCCGATAAGGCAAATGCTGTCGATGTCATGCAGCGGTTGTGCAGGAGCGTGTTGATTGGTGGTGTGATGATGCAGACGGTGCTGGTTTGGGGAGGTTGAATGACTGGGTGTTGGGC
>JAGHCW010000183.1 GCA_021160245.1 bacterium
GTGACTCATCAGGATAAACAGAGCATAGAACCATATCACACGCGGTCGGGTGTTGACCGACCTGTCGCACCTTCCGTGCTCGAAGGAGGAGGGTAAGGACGCAAACACTGATACCCTCCGAAGCCCACCGCCTCGCAATGTTCTTCTCCGGTCATGCATGTAAACCGGATCAAGGCGGGCAAAGTAGGACTTTCCCTATTGTCATAATAGAACCTCAAAGTGTCGAGAACGGGACTAGGTTAAATCTCGTTCATAGACAAAGGTGACTGATTGTCTGTCTGTCCGACCACGAACATCCAGCCAAAGAGTCGGTAGGGTGTCCGCCGGTTGAGCGAACACATCCTACGCAAGCGGGTGTGATGGTCTTAGACCCGTCAGGATGCGTAATCATTCGACCATCACACCCTGATAGTAGGGTCTTCTGGCAAGACCCTCTTGAAAGTTGAGACCCTACTCACGATTTCTCGGAAGAAATCCCTCGGTCTCAACTTCCGCTTTTTCAACAACACGAACGCATCGTTACCACTCGTTTGGCGTCCCCTCAACCCGCGAGGGGGTCTTTAGTGTGAGAGTTCATAACGTGTCTTCAGAAATCGGGACATCAAATGATTGTCGTCGAATCGCGTGTCGTGCTTGACATAAGGTCATCGACGACAATCAGGTCGCGATTTCTGCAAACCCGTTCTTCTCTCTCACACAGCCGCGAGCGCAAACGCGAGGCGTTTCCTAAGCGGTGACAGGACGCCAAACGCATGGTCAACACAAGGCGTGTTGTTTGAGCGTTTTTATCACCCAAACCAGGAGGAACTACTTTATGCGAATTGAGTTACTGGAACCCGACAGTCTCTCTTGCGTAATCGTCAAGGCCGAAGATGGTCGCGAGCTCTTCATTCAGACCGACTTTGACTTCGCAGGAATCGCCTCAACATTCGGATGGCCCGGCTGCAAATGTGGCTCGAAGGGAACGGATGGCACTATCGACTGCCCCGACTGTGGAAGGCCAGCCCATGTCCTAATCACCGACGCCATCCACTGGATCGATCGCAATTGGGGCCTCGAAGTCGAAGACCCCGGATACTTCTCATAAACCAGACCCACACGGGGTCGGCTCGTCCGGCCCCATCAACCCTCGAAAGGAGAACTACCCCATGAACCCGAAAGTCATATCAGCCGTGAATCAGATCGTGGAGCTTCTTCAGTCAGACGACATCGGCGCGAAGATAGCGATCGCAACATATCCACCCTACGACGTCCCTTGCAGCAAATGGAGCCTACCGAATCAGCTACTTTGCCTAATAGCAGGGACTTACGACGCGAGAGGCTTCAGGCAATGGAAAGCCGCTGGTCGCTTTGTGAAGAAAGGCTCGCACGCATTCAGAATACTTATCCCGCGAATCGTCAAGACAGTTGACATGGAGTCACGTGAAGAACACCTATCACTGGCAGGATTCTTGACGGCGCCAGTATTCGCAGCATCGGACACCGACGGAGCCGATCTACCAGACTACGAGCCACCCGAATTGCCCAAGCATCGCCTCATGGATGTCGCAGCCCGTTTCAACGTGAGCATTGACAGCATCCCGTATCAGAATCACATCATGGGCCACTACAGCGAAGGGATGTTTGGAAAACGAATCCGACTGGCTAGTCCAGACGAAATTGTCTTCTGGCATGAGCTAGCCCACGCCGCACACCACAGAATAGCACCAAGCGATTATGCAAGTCGCACAACGAATCAGCGCGAGCTAATAGCCGATCTTACAGCGGCCAGCATCGGCGCACTATTCGGCGAAAAGCTGACAACTGCACGGAAGCTCAAGGACCATCTAAACAATCACAGCAAGAACCCCGGCAAGGAGGCGCTCTGCCTCATCAAGATCGTTGGTGTCCTCATGCACGGGATAATCAACAACACATCTGAAGTCGCCGCTGCTTGAACCAGGAGAATAACAAAGGGCCGGGGCAAGTGTCCCGGTCCTTCAGAAGGAGAGCAATAATGGCCCGTCAGCTGATCCTCAAACCTTCACCCCCTCCTGAGCCAGCAGCCACCCCTGCCAAGCTCCTCTCATGCCAAGATACCCCAAAGCGCAAGTGCTTCGGGATGCCCAGTATGCGAGCCAGAAAATGCTCTGTATGCAGAAACTTCGATCTCTGCTATTACGAATTCCTGCAAACCAGAAAACAGGGCACGATCAAACTAATATGAGACGGCCAGATTCTGGACCAGTACCTCAAGACCTCGCTATCCACTAGTATCGACATGCCCGCATACCCACATCTTGAATATCGGCACGACCATGCCTCTACATTTCGTATATCCGCACCCACACAGATTGACAACCACAACATATCGTGTAACCTCGACGAGTCGCGGCGAGAGCGTCCGTCGAGGCTGGCAGTAGAGTAATGGTAAACTGCTCCGTGACATCGTGACTGCTCGTTTGCCGCAATTCGCTAGCTCGTCAGCCGACGATCCTCTCACATGACCAAATCCATTCGAGATATCTGGAATTATTCCCTGCATCCCAGAAGACAATCCTATCGACTCGTTCCTGCTACTCTTAGCACCGTCGAGTATTTCTTGTGTCCCTGACTCTGATCCTGAGTCGTCTTTCTTTCCAAGTCGTTACGAGTGAGGTGCCTTTCGTGCTTAAATCCGATTTAACGCCCCAAAGAAGCACTCATGATTGTTGAAGCTACCTCCGTCTCCTTCGCAAGAGGAAGCAGCTTGCAGGGAACCAGGCCATGGGTCTAGCAGAGGTCCCAGGCATTCTATAATATACCCTCCTGTAATAGGCGTGACACTTTAGCGTGTCACCATGCTCTGCAAGCATCCTTACCGGCGGTAGGACATGATTCAGATGGTGTGTCTAAACGTGACACTTTAGCGTATGCACCCCCTTAAATAGCACGTATGACAACGGTCAGACATGCAGCCGTCTCAATGTCTAAGACGTATCCCAAAGAGCCCGCGCTGGGAAGAGATACCTCTCTTGGCATCTTTCCCATATTTCTCCCGGCATGGAATCAACTTCTTGATCAATGGTCCGAATACACGGCTCGAGCATTTGCCATACCCATGCTCCGTGGCGAATGCCCTGAATGCGGCATACACATCCGTCTGACGTTCCCACGCATCGAGATCAAGCACCACAGCCTCCCTCTTGAACATCAAGATCATCTTGCGAAGCGCCTCATCGCGTTGTCGTCGCTCTTCGGCCCTCTGCTTCCTCTTCCGGGTTTTCGGCGATGCTATGTTCCGTCTGTGATGCCTGCCTTTCATCGCACGACTGATCTTGTCCCGTATCCATTTCTCCTCCGAAGGGGCCGTTCTCGGCTCGCCTTCTGGATAGGGTGGCCGGTTCCTTTCGCTGTTCCATGTCTTCAATAGATCCTCGACATGCTCAGGCGCATAGCGCAGCGACAAGAAATGGCAGGCCAGTCGCCAGCAGGAACTATCTCTCGACCCAACAGAAACACCTCTCGCATATACCTGGTCGGGGGACAAGTCGTCTGTGGCACTCTCCGAGTTAGTTGGCCTCGGCTCACTCACGTCATTGGGCACAACTTGAGATTTCTTGTCACTTATGCAAGCAATCTCCCTCCGTATCTCCGCCAGTTGTGAACCACTGACTACACCAACATCGACTATCTCGGCTGGAGAATAGCCAGGGAAATACTCATATCTATGACCTTCGACCTCACTTCCCGGAGCTACAGTCTGACGTGTAAGAATCTGGAGCTCAGCCGAATTGGCACCGAGTATTGACTTCCTTCGCTCACCCTCTTTCAACAGGTAGTAGAAATGTGCTCCCCGTCGAGTTCGCACCGCATCGCGATGCTGAGCGTCCGTTGACTTCTGGCTCGCGGGATCGGACATCCACATCCCATCACATGGGATACGTGCGTTCGGGATCCATCCTAACAGCAAATTGCGATGCATCGCCTCAAGCTTGATAGGAGCTCTGGGGCAATCGGGACATATCAGTAGCGAGCCTGCAGCGACACTCGCGTCCAAGCCACTGAAGTAATCGCTGGCCACCTGCTCCAACTCGATGATCGCGTTCCCAAGCAATCTCAATGCTAATGTGTCTTTGCAGCTAAGATGCGCCCCGATCAGGTCATCCTGCTCGAAGATGTACTCTCGAGCCGTCGCTGACGCTATCGTCAACGTCAACGGTAGATACCCCCAGTCGAAGCTCTTCTCAATCTCCTGCACGTCCTTGGCTGTTCGTGCCCGCAACGCCAGCAGCTGGTGGCTTGTGCTCATCTTGTCGTCATAATTTGATGGATTACGAGAGCGGAAAGCTTAGTCATGTTCATTGTCCTGGTCGAAGCTCATGCGCATGATCATGGTCTAGATGTTCATTGGCCTGCCGTCTGCGTCCTTCAAGGGCATGAGCTTCAGGCGTATCTCCTTATGAAGCTTGCGCCTCGAGGCCTTGTTACGTCGGTTCTTTTTCTGTATGGCTGTTATCTCCCACCTCGCAAATCAATGGGGCTAACGCTGTTCTGTGACATAAACTTGTCCAATTCAATACGATCAAGTCGAACGCTCTTTCCGATTCTGCAGAATGGCAACCGGCGAACATCCAGTTTGTAGCGCAAAGCCGATTCGCTCATTCCGAGGTAGATCGCGGCGTCGTGAACATCCATGAAACGCTGTGTGATATTGCTGTTCTGCATCTGTTTCTCCTTTTCAAATTGCCTGTTAGCGGCCTAGACGTAATACGTTTTGACTCACTCCCAGATTGTCTGATACGATCTTACATTATATGGAAACTGAGACCGCAAAATCTCTCTTGTCGAGGCTGTACGGCCGCGAAAGCGACCGATCGGACTTGTCCGTTACGGTGCATGACAGGAGATTATGGGAAGAGGCGAGACTGCAAGGGCAGGAAGTGTTGAAGAAGTGCGGTCCGCCGGCCGGCTGGCGGGCCTTCTGGAGCAAGTTGAGATTGGACGGGGTGGGCGTTCACGGTGAAACACGCCATGGATTTATTACAGTGCTCAACGAGGAGGCTTCGATCCTACATAGGGCTGTGGTGCCCTGCAGATTGACGTTTCGGGAGTTGTGCGATCGGGTTCTTGGGTGGTTCAAGAGCGTGAAGACCCTTGCCTTGTATGAGCAGGACCGTGACTCGGCCGCCGATCTTTGCGAGACGTTCGGGGATAGACTGGCAGCGGACATTTCGCGGCAGGACCTTGACGGGTACTTACCAGCTCGAAGGGAGAAGGTGGGCTGGGCTTCGGTCTATCGTGAGATCAGTTTTTGCCGTCTTGTCTTTGATGTGGCAATCGCCTGGAAGTTGCTCGAGCATAATCCCGCGCCCATTGTTTGCGAGAATCCGAGGCACCACTTGGTGAAAACGCCTGATGAGCATACTTCGTGGTGCAAGAATTATGACGTCATGATGTTCAATGTCCTCGAGATAAATGAAGTTGTCCGTGGCCTTCACAGATTCCAGGAGCCGAGTGGGGACATTTCGCGAGAACCGGAATTAGAGCAGTTCGACCAATCGTATCTTTTTGACGAGGTCTTGCGAAAAATCGTCAAGCGATCTGTCGTGCCACTCTTGAGGCATCGATTGGGGACGTCCAAGCCCGATCGCAAGGTCTGGGAAGAGGCAGTTGAGGAAGCTTTTGCGTCGGAAGAAGTAAGAGGACAGCTTTCTCGTTGGACGAGTAGGAAGCAGCACAAGGAGGACCGAGAGAGGTTTCTTATGGCTTTGGAGGATGCAGGAGCCCCGTTACGGGAACGGCTGGCCGTCAAGCGCGGTAACCGACTACACGATTTGGACTATCGCTATGGGTTACGTGGTAAGCTATGCATGTCAAGGCGTCTAGGGAAAAAGGGTCGGGAGGCAATGCGCCGCGCGGCGAAGCGCGTTTTGAGTATTAGGAGAAGCAATGGCTGAGAAGGGCGGCGAGGCGAAGACGCGGGGTCTTTATCGGCGAGAGGGGAGCGATTTCTGGTGGATGGCTTATGGGACTGGGTCTGGCAAAGTGGTTCGAAGATCATGCGGGACGAAGAGCAAGCGGAAGGCTTTGCAGTACCTGTCGAAGATACGGGGTCAGATTGCGGAGAACCGGTATCTCGACGTAAAGCGAGAGCCTCGGAGCACGCTCGGGGAGATCGTCAACTGGTATCTCTCGCGACCGAACTGTGGCGTTAGGGACAAGTTCAGTTGCAGGCCCATCGTGAGCTATTTCGGAGCTGATAGACGATTCAGCGATATAGACGCGAAGTCGCTGATGGACTATCAGAAGTTCCGTCTGAAACAGACTCGTCGGCAAGGTGATAGGCTCGTCTGCGAGAGGACGGTCAATCGAGAGCTGTCGTTCATTTCCGCAATGGCCAATCGTGCGATCAAGGGTGGGCTGGCTGTCAGGAACCCGGCACGGGGTATCGAGAAGTTCGCCGAGCGACGACGTACTCAGTATTGCGCGCCTCGGAGATTGAGGCGCTTTTGGCTGCGTGTCGTGAGGGGCCGGGGTATTTGTATGGTTTGGTGTTCGTGGCGCTTACTGCGGGCATTCGCAAGTCGGCGTTGCTTAGTCTCAAATGGCCGGACTTGGATTTCGGGCGCCGCCAGTTGACCGTTCGCAAGACGAAAGGGGGGTGTGAGCGTCGTGTGGTTTTGGCAGAGCAAACCGTGGAGGTCCTGAAGGGCATGTCCAGACGTTCGGAGTATGTGTTTACGTCGAGGACTGGAGGACGGCTCAAGGACATTCGGACGCCGTTCAAGAATGCCTGCAAGAGGGCAAAGATCGAGGGGATGGTATTTCACACCCTTCGACATTGCTTCGCGTCGATGCTGGCTGAGCAAGGCGTGGACGCGATCAGCATCATGAATTGTCTTGGGCACAAGGGGATTTCGATGTCTTTGATCTATACGCATTTGTCGGATGGGCGCCTCAGACAGGCGGTGAATCTACTACCGGAACTTCGGGGGGAACGTCCCGCGTCTGAGTCTGAGGAAGAGGGTGGGCGTGTTGGGAAAAGTTCACATTTGGTGCACATAGGCTGATTTGAGCCTTACACGTTTCCGCTTATAGAAGCTGATTTGCGGCGGTGACGCAGTGTCCTTAGGATCCAGTGGTTTTACCATGGGGGTTCGAGTCCCCCCTCTCGCATTTTAGCCGCCTTCCAGTGCTGGACGACAACCGAACAGCTCCAGCGCATCTTAAGCGCAAGCCACAGGAGCCGCCTTGCCCCTCAGAAGGCGTTCCGCTTGCTCGAGGGTGAGGCGCGTCGCCTCTATATGAGTTGTGTGATGCGCCTCGAGAACAAACGCGCGATGCCCTATCTCCCGAACCCACTCCTCGGACAAGGCCGCAGCCTCAAGAAAGCCGCGAGCCCGCTCAATCCGCGTGATCCCGGCGGTTACATGGTTAGTTATCGTGTATTGGGGCCTGAAGCCCTGGTTCATTGGGACACTCCTTCGCTACTGACCTGGTCGATGTCCCTTCAATAGGGGGCCAGTTGTTCGATTTCCTCGGCAAGTTTCCGCATCATCTGACTCAATTGCTCAAACCTGTTCTGGCGTTTCAGCCAGCTGCCACTCGATGCGATTCGTTCTTGATCAACGGCATTAAGGGCTACCTTCTTCGATGTAGAGCTTTCGTGGGCCGCGAAATTTCTTAGAGAGGACAGTCTTTCAAGCGAATCGCTATACTTGTTCTTCTTGATTGTGGTCAAGAGGGGGTAGTTATCCGGCAGGAATCTCTTCAGCGTTTTGATCAGACCGTCACGACCCTTGAAGTCAAAGTACCCCGTACCGATGATTAGATACTCGCACACTTCGTCTGTGAGATGCTTGGGGAATCGTATGCCGGTTTTCTTTGAAAGGGTCTGAGTATCGTTATTGATGGCTCCTACGATAGCATGAAGCATTAGCCGCTCGAACTCGCGGTACAGCCTAATGATCGCATAGTTGTACAACCAAGAGATATGTTCTTTGCTCTGACCGGAAGACACGCTGTCCAGGAACTTTGAGATGTCGTCGAGGGCTTCTAAGAAGCTCCCTGCGGCTTTCTTTACGCTTTTCTTCTTTGGCATAATCGAGGCATATCCGGGCAACTATGGTTTATGTGGTTCTCTCTGGTACTCCTTGACCTCAACATTGAGGGACTAGACAACTACACCCTCTGAGATAGATCCATGCTATACGCAACTTGAGCATCCTCTACAGGTGTCTCCAAAGGTGTCAACAATCTTCGGTATAACATGTTCTCTATTCCGGTTCAAGGCCAAGCCTTCCAATTGCGAATACCCCGGTCCATGAGGACTAATATAATCGCGTTACCTCACCGCAGCCCACCCGATCATTCAACCCTCCCCCAATATCTCCCTCCAATCATAAATCGAGTACGCGTAGCCTTGCTCGGTGAGGAAGCGCTGGCGGTTTTGGGCGGCCTCTTGCTCTCTGGTGTCTTTGGAGACGATGCTGAAGAAGTAAGCTCTTTGGCCGCGAGATTTGGGACGGAGTATCCGGCCGAGGCGCTGGGCCTCCTCTTGGCGGGAGCCGAATGTGCCCGAGACCTGAATTGCGACGCTGGCATCGGGGAGGTCAACCGCGAAATTGGCCACCTTGGACACAACCAGGATTCTGGTCCTTGAATTCCTGAAATCATCATAGAGAACCTCGCGCTCCACGTTCGGGGTCGCGCCGTGAATGAAAGGCGCGTCCAACATGTCCGCAATCTCCTGCAGGTGGCGGATGTAAACGCCGATAATGAGTATCTGCTCCTCGGCATACTCCGCAACAAGCCGCTTGACAATCTCGAGCTTCCTATAATTCTCGGCCGCCAGCCGGTGCTTCTCGTGCGCCAGCCCAAGCGAATAGCTGCGCCTCAAATCCCTCGGCATCTCCACGCGTATCTCCGAGCAGTGCGCCTCGGCAATCCAACCCTTGTTCTCCAGGTCCTTCCAGGGCACATCGAACTTCTTCGGGCCGATGAGGCTGAAAACGTCCGCCTCGAGGCCATCTTCGCGCACGAGCGTGGCGGTGAGGCCCAGCCGTCGTTTCGCCTGAAGCGATGCTGTCATCCGAAAGACCGGCGCAGGGAGAAGGTGGACCTCATCGTAAATGATAAGCCCCCAGTCCTTCTCCGAGAAGATGCTGAAATGTTTGAACTCCGCATCCTTCGACGTTCGGTGCGTCAGCATCTGATACGTGGTCAGGGTTATCGGCCGAATCCGCTTCCTCTCGCCGCTGTACTCGCCAACGTCCGCGCTTTCGACGTTCGTTTTGTCCAATATCTCGTCGATCCACTGCCTTATCGCCACGATGTTTGTGCAGATGATGAGCGTCTCGGACTTGACGAGCGCGATAACCGCCAGCCCGACAATCGTCTTGCCGGAGCCGCAGGGAAGCACAATCACGCCGCTTCCCCCCTCCGATATGAGACCGGCGTAAAACCCTTCGGTTGCAAACTCATCGTAGAACACAGCGCAGTTAA
>JAGHCW010000036.1 GCA_021160245.1 bacterium
GTCGGGGCGCTTGATAAGAGATTCCCAAGCGCGCTTACCCCACACGGATTCTGCGAAAGCTGTTCACAAATCCTGACTGACCTTAAAATCGCGGACAATCTGCTCCGAATGCAATCCTCCGCTTGTGCGGCGCACTCCCCTGAGATGGAATTGCGCGCACTCTCGCAGCTTCTAGAACTTCTGCCAGAGGTTGCTGAGGGGATTCTCGTCGGGGGAATGTCCGAATGTGATCTTGGATTCTTCTTCTCAGCTCTTGCCGCCGCAATTGCCACGCAACACGTTTCGGCTTCAGGGCCAAGGTCCGGTGTGCGCATCTTGCCTTTCAAAGAAGCCTGGCTTGCCGATTGCGATTATCTTTTCTGTGGAGGTCTTACGGAGATGGCCTTCCCCGGGCCACATGTTGGAGACCTTTTCCTTTCAGCGGATGTCCGGACAAGGCTGCATCTTCGACCGTCAGATGAGCAGGTTCCCGAGAGCAGGTTCCTGATTCACGCCCTACTCGTAACCCCACGAACGCGACTATATCTCTCATACCCGTCCACAGTTGATGATACTCCTCAGCTGCCGGCCACCTGTCTGCAGGAATTGCTGGCGCTTACGCAGAGCCGCCCCTTGCGATGGGAGTCTCTTGAGCTGGAGCCTTCCGCGCCCCACAGCGGACGGGAGCTATGCACCGCTTTGGGCAACTGGGCGCGGGCCGCTCAGGATGGGATTAGCGATGAGCTGATTCGCCTCGCCTTGGATATGATCGACCGAGGGGGCGATGCGGGGTCAGGGCCACGTGCACATCGCGTAATCAGGGGCATCGAGGCCTCGCTTAGAAGGTCCGGCGACGCCAGTTTCAGCGGATCAATCGGAGAAGAACTAGGCGACCGTTTAATCGCGCGACTTTCCAGCAACGAGCTGTCAGCCAACCACGATTGCCCGGTACTAACGCTCTCCAGCTCCGCGCTGGAGGACTATCTAAGCTGTCCATTTCGCTTTTTCATGAAGCGAGTACTTAGGATAACGCCACCCAAAGAGTTCGAGGAGGACATCTCTGCCCTGGATTTTGGAAACCTCGTGCATCAAATCGTCCACAGATTTTACCGAAATCGCCGAGACAACAGCGGACAGATACTCCCAGTGACGCCGGGCAATGTCGAGGCTGCGCGTGATCAAATAGGCCGAGTAGCGGCGGAACAGATGGCGATGGCGACTCTGCCCGAGTGGCTGCAGCGCAGCGTTTTATCGACCCTTCTCGGTCCCAAGGGGTTGCTTCCGCGATTTCTTCAGATCGAGGCGGGTGAATCCGGATGGCGACCCATCCATGTGGAGGCCGCATTTGGTATCAGAGACCCAGACAAGCGTGCTGGCGAGGTTTTAAGTAACGAGCATCTTCTGATTGAGTGCCAAATCTACGGGAATCCGTTCATCGTAGCGATTCACGGCATCATCGACAGGATAGATGAGCAAATAGTTGCGGGCAGAAGGATGCTGCGAGTAGTCGATTACAAGACTGGGAAGCCCCCTCAGGCAAAGGACATCCGAGAGGGCCACGCCCTTCAGTTACCACTTTACGTCAGAGCAACCGCGGAGATTCTGGGATGCGATGTCGAGGCAGTCTATTATGGGCTCTCGTCCAAGCAAGGCGTCAAGATATATGACTATCCTAGGTCCAACCCCATACCCGAGGCGCTGGAAGGTCTTGACGAAACCATAACTGATATCGTCCAACGCATTCTTAAGAGGGATTTTGCGCCCCAGCCGCAGGGCAACGAGAAGTATCAATGTGGCTATTGCGATTTCAGGGACATCTGCCGGCGAAGCCAGATGGGTAGTGACGATGACCGCGATTCAGGAGGTACGCATGGAGAGTAACCGTTGGGAGGCATTGCTTGCCGGCTTGACGCCCAGCCAGCGTCGGGCGGTCATCCTGCCGGATAATATTGTGCTCCGTGCGGCTGCTGGGTCAGGCAAGACGACGGTTCTTGTTGCCAGGTTCTTGAGGACGCTGAACGCAGCACTCGCAAGGCGGCCAAGCGCTGATGTTGAGGACATTCTCCCATCGATTGTGGCGATGACGTTTACCAAAAAAGCAGCGGCGGAGCTCAAAATGCGAATCCGCGACCTCATCCCCTGGTCATTGCTCTGCTCAGAGAGGGCCGAGTCTGCTGCGCAACTCTGGCGCAAGGCAACGGACGCCATGACGCACTCCGGGATCGGTACCATTCACTCGCTGTGCGCAAATATTCTCCGCAAGTTTCCCCTTGAGGCAGGACTCGACCCCGAATTCAGCATTCTGGACGAGACGGAATCGCGACTTCTTATGCGCGACTCTCTTAATCTGTTCATCTCTGAGCTATCGGAACATTCATCTGACTCCCAGCAGCTTGATGAGCTTCTCTCCGCCTATTCCAGAGCCAAGCTGCCCGATATAATCCTGCCAATCATGGAGCGGATTGACAAACTAAGACCCCACCTGATTTTCTACGCCGAGCAGCTCCCGGACACTATTGTCGCCCGGCTTGCAGAGCATCTGCCTCCACCCCACACGGGGAAGAACGGTCGGACCCGTAAGGCCACCGGCTATGACCCATTAGACGAGGCGCAAAGGCTGCGGGTTATCGCTCAGGCGGCACTGGGGGCTGTGTCGGTCTATTCCGCGCAAAAAAGAGCTCTTGCCGCTCTAGATTTCGACGACATTCAGACAACGCTCACCTCACTACTATCACGACTCAGCCCCGCTGCTTTGAGAACAGTGAGGGACGGTTTCACGACGATTATGATTGATGAGTTTCAGGACACAAACAGCTTTCAGTGGGGCTTGGCCCGACTGCTATCGAGCTCAGAAGACGGGGGCCCGACCCCACCGGGCAAGCTCTTTGTTGTCGGGGATAGCCGTCAGTCGATTTACGGCTTCCGTGATGCCGACCTGAGAGCCTTTAGGCAGGCGGGGGATGAGATATCGGGCGCTCCCGGGGGGCTTCGGATCGATATGCGAGAGAATTTTCGCGCCATGCCCGAGCTGATTGACTTCATCAACCTCTTGTTCAAGGGGGCCGGGGAGAGATCGGGCGGATTTGAGGAAGGTGATATGCTACCAGCTCGCCGGACAAGAGAGGGGGGCCACACGGGAACCGTTGAGCTGATTTTCCCGACGGATGAGGGGTCTAAGAAGGAGGGCGTAGAGGTCGAGGCGGAGATCCTGGCACGACGGATAGCTACAATGTGTTCCGGCGATGAGGCTCTGAGCAAAGTAGTATTCGACAAGAAGACCGGGCAATGGAGGCGATGTCGGTTTGAGGACGTGGCGGTCTTAATGCTCCGGCGTACCCATTTGGCATCCTATCAGGCCGCATTGAGGCGCCATGACATCCCGTTTATGATAGCCGGAGGGCTTGGGTTTTACCAGCGACAAGAGGTTCGCGACATTTATTGCCTGCTCAGAGTTCTCACTAGCAAGGAGGACGAGGTTGCATTGGCCGGGGTTCTTTGCAGTCCCCTCTTCTCATTGAGCGATGACGGGCTCTTTTGGCTTTCCTGCATTTCCGGGCGGGACCTTTGGTCAAAGCTCGACAAAGTGAACTTGCATGGCTTTGAGGCGGTGTCTCCCTGGGTTGATCCTCCTCTTGACTCATCTGACAGGGATTCGCTCACGCACGCTTTTGATCTTCTGGATGATCGCGCCATGATGATCGGGTCTTCGATTCTTAGCGCAAGCTCCGCGGTCCGCGAGATGCTAAGCCGCACGGCCGCTCTATCTGCCTATTCAGCCCAACCGGATGGTGATCAGGCCGTGGCCAACCTCGAGAAGCTTCTGCGATTTCTTGACGGTTGGGAGTTAAAGGGCAACAGCTCGCCTCGCAGCGCAGCTCGCCTCCTGCGGCGCTCAATGACGCAGATCGTGAGGGAGGGCGAGGCACAAAGCTCAAGAGATGACCTAAAGGGAGTGCGCGTTATGACAATCCACGCCGCGAAGGGTCTCGAGTTCCCCGTCGTGCTTCTGACTGACGTGTTTTCGGATGTCCAGTGGGGCAGTTCTGAGCCCGCTTATATCCATAGCGACCTGGGTATTGGGATCAAGGTTCCGAAGCGTGGATCTCCTGACAAAATGGTCAATTCAGGCCTGCGGGACGCGATGAAGCTACTCCTCAAAGAGGCAGCTCTAGACGAGCAAATGAGGCTCTGGTATGTCGCCTGCACTCGTGCGAGAGACCATCTAGTGCTTTCTGGCACGGCGAAGATGAAGGCGGAGAGGAGCTTCGGGCGGGTTGTGCTTGACCAGCTCGAACTGCCAATTGAATCGCTCACGTGTGGGTCACAAGTGCTCGATCTGCCTACCCCGTGTGGGTCCTTGAGGGCATGGACCAAACCGGACCAACTACCCGCCGGTCTTAAAGGTCTGGCCTGTTCGATGCGATTTGTCGAGAGAGCGCGTCAATTGTATGGAACGTTAAGGGACCCGGAAAAGGCCCCCACGCGGGAAGATGAAACTCGTCTGAAATATGTAGCCCCATTACCCGCTCGGGACTCTCTGCCGGAGATACTACCCACCCACCTTGCGAGGTTCTACGCCTGCCCCAGGCGCTTCTTCTTGGAGCATATTTTATCGCCAATGAAGACGGCGCCATCCCATCTGGAAGGCGATGCAAGCGAGCCTAGCGTGCCGAAAGGCGCAGAGTTCGGGACGATGGCTCATCGAGTCCTTCAGATGCTTGACATTTCTGACCCCGGAGCAGATGAGCCATTGGTGGCCACAATGACAGGCCGTGTGGGTCAATCGGTATCGAAGGCCCTTGCTCAAATGGTTCAGGTTTTTAGGGAATCAAGCCTGCATACGTCCCTTTTGGGCGCGACGAACGATAGGTGCGAGGTCACTTTCGCGCTGCAGCTTCCGTATGGTCTTCTAAGGGGCACAATCGACCGTCTCTTCACGGGTCAGGATGGGCGACTTCATCTCATTGACTACAAGACGGATATCGAGCCGGGGCTGATTGCTAGCCGATACCGGGCGCAGATCGCCGCATACGCATTTGCTATCAGTAAGCTTCACAACGTTCAGATGAGCGACGTCAAGGCGAGCATCTATCTAACTCGAACGGGGGAGATCGTCCCTATAGGGATGGATGAGGCGAGTATGGATTGGATTCAATCTCTAATCAGAAGCCTTAGCGATGCCCTGCAGTGTGCAAGAAAACAGCCATACGTCGAGTGTTTTCCAGAGAACCGCGATGCCTGCAAGGGTTGCCACCATGCCATACGGCGCTCATGCCTCAGGCTTCGACGGGCTGCGGAAGCAGTGACTGCGGGTCGTAGCGACTGAGCGCACGGCAGATTAAATGCCGTCCCCATAAAAAGCAGTCGTCTTGAGCATAACGGCGGGTATTTCCTGGATGAACGGAGAGCCTGGATTCATTGCCGTCCGGCCAAATATCGAACGACGCCAGGCCCTTGTCAGAATAAGCATCTTCTTGGCGCGGGTCATACCGACATAAAGAAGACGCCGCTCCTCCTCCAGCTGCTCTCGGGTGCTGACGGAATAATGAGGCAGAAGACCCGCCTCGACACCGACGAGGAATACGACATCGAACTCCAATCCCTTGGCGCTATGAAGCGTCAGAAGCGAGACGGTGTCCTCCTGCTCCTTGAGCTGGTCCACGTCGGACAGGAGGGCGATATGGTGGGTGAAGTCAAGCGCGCTTGAGTTCGGATTTCTCTCCGCAAAGCCCCTGGCGACGGTTACGAGCTCCTTGACGTTCTCTGCCCTGGGATTCTGCTCACCCTCACCTTCATCCTCGATCAGGTAATGAAAATAGCCGGTCTCATTGATGAGATGTTCGACAAACTTCGGGGGACCCATGGCGGTTGACGCGGCTCTTAGCGCTTGCATCAGGCTGCAAAATGTGCCCAGTTTCTTGCGCAGCGCCGGCCTTACCGACTCTGCGTTCATCAGCTCGGATACCGCCCCGAAAAGCGAGATACCGGAGCCACGCGCGTGCTTTTTAAGCAAGTCGATAGAGGTCTTCCCAATACCCCTTGGAGGCGTGTTGATGATTCTCTCAAGGGCGATCTCATCATCAGGATTGACCGCGACTTTCAGATAAGCGATAACGTCCTTGACCTCCTTGCGCTCATAGAACCGGTGCCCACGCACCATAGTATAGGGTATCTGGCGCTTCAGGAGCTCATCCTCAATCGCCCTAGACTGGGCGTTCGTCCGATAAAAGACGCCGATACTCCCAAGCTCCGAATCGCAGCCATTCTGGATGTCCTGTATCTCGCTGCAGACGAACTCGGCCTCAGCCCTCTCGTCCGCACACGTGCAGAAAACGACCTGCTCGCCCTGGGTGTTCTCCGTGAAGAGGCGTTTTTCCATCCGGCCTCGATTCTTCTCGATCAGCGCCGACGCCGCACTCAGGATGTTCTCCGTGCTACGGTAATTCTGGTCGAGGTGAATGACCACCGCGTCCGGAAAGTCCTTCTCAAAGTCGAGTATGTTCCGAATATTTGCGCCTCGGAAGGAATATATAGACTGATCGTCGTCCCCGACAACGAAGAGGTTCTTGTGCTTTCCAGAGAGTGTCTTGATCAGCTCATACTGGGTGCGATTTGTGTCTTGAAACTCGTCAACCATGCAGTATTCGAATCTATCCTGATAAATTGAGAGGACCTCCTCGTTCTCATCAAGCAGCCGCAGCGTCAGGGCGAGCAAATCGTCAAAATCAAGCGCGTTGCAGGCAGCCGCCCGCTCAAGATATAGCTCGTAAACCCGGGCAAAACGGCTCTCACCGCGCCTCTCTAGATGCGCCTCGAGATTCTCCGGCTCCAACCCCTCTATCTTTGCATAAGATATCCACTTGCGGGCGGCCTTTACGCTGTCGGCGTTGTGAGGCTGCCCCAAGTCCTTGAGGCAGCTTAGGCAGAGCCGCTTTTTGTCGCTATCGTCGTAGATCGAGAATCCCATCTTATATGGCTGTCGGCCGCTCATCGGCTTCAGTTTCTCAATGTGGACGCGCAGGATGCGGGCGCAAAGCGAGTGAAAAGTGCATAGCAAGACCTTCTCTGCAACATCGCCGACCATCTTGATCGCCCGGCCTCGCATCTCCTCGGCTGCCTTGTTCGTGAATGTTACCGCAAGTATCCGCCTCGGATTGATGCCACCATCAAGCAGGTATGCGACGCGATGGATGATGGCCCTTGTCTTTCCGCTGCCCGCCCCGGCGAGAACCAGCACGGGGCCGTCGGTCTGGAGGACCGCATCTTCCTGACCAGAGTTAAGTCCGTTCAAAAGGTTCATCTGAGGTCAATCACCTCGACTTCGCGCGGGGGCATTCTCTCGCCAAAAGTCAGCGCCTCGCCGAGTTGCTTCATAGTGCGCGAGCCAATCCCTGGGATTGATGAGAGGGCCGATGGCGACTCCATCCGACCGGCGGCGTCCCGATATGCGATGATCTTGGCTGCGGTCTTGGGCCCAATACCGGGGAGCGTTGAGAGAACTGAGGCCGAGGCGCTATTGATATTCGGTCTGGCTCGGAATTGGTCGAATATCAGGAGGCGAGCCGCTTCTCCCGTGCGCCCTGCCGACCATTCTCGATCGCCCCACTGCTCGCGGAGCAGAATATGCCCTCCGTCGGCATCTCTTGCGCCCAACAGAGGGCTCTGAGGCGATGCTCCGCCTGCCACTATCAAATGCAGCGCGAAAAAGGCTGCAAAGCCGACTGTAAGCACGCAAAGCGTCCATTCAGCAGTATGGTTATTATGTTTCAAAAGATGCGAATCCTCACTATCACAATCGACGAACATGTTGAACGCCCACAATAAAGATGCTTGAGCGAGGCGTCAAGGCGCGGTTTTGAAAAATCCCACAGAGGCAATGAGCCGCAAGGTCATTTTGCGCGCGGCGTCGCGCTTGAAAGGTGAACGGGCAGTGTTATTCTTCTTGAGGTTGGTTGCATTTCTGCATTGACCAAAGTCGGGCATTTGATCGCCCGGAGTATTTTCATTGAAGATCGAAGACCATCGGCATCGCGGCAGTTTACGGCGACGACCTCCATAAAATTGAAGGACATATTATGCAGAACTCTATTGATAAACGTCTAGCAGGAATCGATACGCTCATTTTCGACATGGACGGCACAATTGTGCTGACGGGCGAATTCGCCTTCGAGGCGCTCACCGAGGGCGCGCGTCAGATGTTCCACGAGCTTGGGATAGACTCGCCCATCCCGTCGAATGAACAGATACTCGCGAGTATCGGCAAGCCATCGACGGAACTCCTGGCCACGCTCTTCCCAAGGCTAGATGCTCCTACCAGGCTCGCCATTCAGGATCGAATATACACAATTCACGAGAGGCGGCTCGAAGAGGGGGCTGGACGCTATGCGCCCGGAGCTCCGGGGGCGCTTGAGCTGCTGCGGGAGCTCGGCTTCAAAATGGCTCTAGTTACTAATTCAGGTCAGCGGTATTTCGACATGCACGCAAAGGCATTCGAGCTCGACAGATTCTTCCAGCTGATGCTCTGCAGCGAGCAGCGAGGCTATCCGCCAAAATGCGAGCTGATCAAAGAGGTCGCGCAGAAACTCGGCGCAACCCAAGCCGCTGTTATCGGCGATAGATATTATGATGTTGAGGCGGCGAACGTGTACGGGATGCTCTCCATCGGATGCCTATACGGTTACGGCACAAAAGAGGAGCTATCTGGCGCCTCATTACTCATTAACAGCCTTGATGAGCTGGCGCCGCTTTTGAGGAAAGATAGTGACCTAGAAGCCGAATAGACCGGTACATCCTGCATTGACCGAGTTCGTTGTTAAGTTGTATTTATGCTTGAATCACGTTTATATTTTAGTATATATTGTCCCACAAGGCTATCTGGCAGATTAAGGTACGCATTAACTAGAGGAGGAGAGTAATGAGAAAGGGAGTGTTGCTTCTGTTGATTCTTGTGACGGGCATGGTGACCGCGATAGCTACTGGTTTCTATGTTACATCAAGCCCTGAGTGTGATTCTAGCCAACTGGAATTGAAGGCAACAACCGTTAGTTCCATCGAGTTGCGGGGGCCGATTATCGAGAATGAAACGGAGGAATTGCTTGCGGTGACCGACTGCCTATACGGTGGCTATGTGCATTCCAGCTATGCACATCCAAGCCTGCCAAACACTTGCGTGGTCGGATTCGAGGTTAAACACCTGTGCTACGACGAATACGATCCTGATTGCTGTGATCATCCTGCGCCAAACCCGGTGGGCTTTGATTTCAAACGCTCTGACTCTGAGGATTGGAACTACAGCTCGGCCCCATGGTGGGCATGCGCGTATGATGAGGTGATGGGCTGCTATGTCACTATCTACCATCAGTCCTTGAACCTGACCAAGGGCGTCACGTATGATTTTAGGTTCGTCTGCAGCGGCAGTTTGTGCATAGATCCTGATGTCCCCGCGGAAGGCCAGACTACCGGGGAGATCGACTGCGAGTAGACTTCAACCAAATTGACTTCAAACTGACATGTCGCGGGCCTGTTAACTGCGGGGTGCCCCTCAAAACCGGACAGCTCATTGTGATGTGTAGTAAGCTATTCTTGGAGAAAGGAGGCTATCCACTGATGTCTCGAGCTTCAGCTTGTATATTCTTCATCATATTGGTTATAGCGTTCACCAATTCTTCTTTAATCGCCGATGAGTGGCACAACTACTCTGCGGCCGGCTGGATGAATGTTGACTGCGCGACGCTTGGGCCGGACGGGTCGATCTGGGCCTATGGAGGCTTGGGGAACGATGCGGGCGGCTTTTTTCAGACCGTGATTGAAGGCGACGCATTGGCCTGGCGATACTTCTCGCCCTACAATAGCCTGGCCGCTACAGACCTTGTCAAGACGCTATATGCTGACCTAATCGGGCTTTGGGTCGGTCGAATTGATGGCCTGACTCTGTTCAATGGCCTCTATTCCGTTCTTTACACAACGGAGAACAGCCCGCTGCCGGGCAACGTGGTACTTGAGATATGTGGGGATGGCGCCGGTGGCGTCTGGGTGGCAACCAACTCGGGACTCTGCAACATCAACGGTCCGCAATGGAGTACTATTACCCACGAAAATAGCCCGCTGCCGGAGAATTTCGTGTCTGGAGCGATGTGTTTTGACTGCGACTGCGGTCGGCTCTTCCTGGCATTCCGCGAGCGGATTGATAGCGGGACGGGCCCAGCTACATACGGCCATTGTCGGCTTCTCGTTTTCGACGGAGAGAGCTGGACAGAGCACAATGAGGACAACTCCGGCATCCCCGACGGGATTGCCCAAGACATAATCCTCGATAAAACGGGGTGTATCTGGATTGCATACCAGCAGAACGGGATATGCTGCTTTGACGGCGCAAGCTGGGTTCACTACACAGATGAGAACAGCGGCCTTCCCTCTTCCCGAGTCTGCGATCTTGCGATGAACCAAGAGGGCGAGATATACGCGATATCCTCTTGCATGTGCAAGTTTGTCGAGGGCCAGTGGGTGGCTTTGCCGATACTCACACGATGGCCATACACGAGGTTCCATGGGACGCTCTTCGACCGGAAAGGCGACGCTTGGGTCTTCTCTACGGAGGGTTACTTGCGTATCTCGGAGGGCTTGACTACGCTGCATTGCCCTGAAGGGATGAGCCTGTTGGACGCCGTAGGGTACGACAAGATACTTCCATCGCGGTTCTCGGATGCCGTTCATATCGCATCGTATGGTAGCGGAATCTCCAGGTTCGAGAATGGCGACTGGCAGACCTGGACAATCGGCAACAGCGGACTGCCATCGAAGGACGTTATAGACATTGCCGAGGGGCCCGACGGCGCCCTATGGGCGTTGACCATGCTGCCGTTAGGGGACCCGATTATGGGCACAAAGATTTATTCACTGGACAGATTCGACGGCTCACAATGGTCAAACTTCAGCAGTGGCATTGGGTATTTCAATGGCTGTAATGCAAAGGCCCTTGTCGTAGATGAGGCATCGAACGTCTGGGTGGCCGTTGAGGGGAGAGTGTTGAGATACGACGGCGCCTTTTGGACTGCATTCCCACTTACGGGAGCGGTTGATGACGGGAGACTCTTTTCGATGGCTATAGAGCCTGCGACAGGCGCTCTCTGGGTGGGTGGAGTTGAGTCGCTTTTTAGACGGCACAATGGGGAGTGGACGACCCTTCCCACTAACTTGGGATATATCGAATCATTGACCTTCGATCGAGATGGCGTCCTTTGGGCAACCAGCAAAAGCGGATACACCTCGGGAGGCTGGATGCGAGGCATCATGTCTTACAACGGCTCCGAGATCATGTATTATGATCCCAGCAACACGCCGCTCCTTGGACAAGAAGTCTCTGGAGTCGCGGTCGATGGCCATAACGTGAAATGGTTCGCCGTCGAGGGCGGATACACCACGAACTCAGTGGCGAGCTTCGACGGCTCAGAATGGAAGGTCTATACCTGTGAGAACTCCGGCCTCATTAGGGCCTATGAGGGCAAGACGCCAAAGGTCATCTCCGTCGCAGTGGATAGACAGGACAGGGTTTGGTTTGGAACGAAGGGCTTCGGCGTCAGCTGCCTGTCGAACGCGGGCCAACCCGATCCGTTCCCCACAGTTGAGGTCTTCGTTGACAGCCCCATCTACTCAAACGGCGATTTCATGCGCGCCTCAATCGTCGAGACGAATCTGAGCGGAGCCGATCTTGAGGTTAATCTTCTGACCGCCATAGCTCTTCCCGACGACACGCTCCTCTTCTTCCCTGAATGGACTCCGAACCCGATGGTTTTCATGCCGCAGTGGATCAAGCCCGGAACGGTAACCATCCCGGAGGTCTTCATCGAGATAACGGTCGGCGCATGGATGCCGCGCGGCCAATATACGTGGTTCGCCGCATTCACCGACACAATTTCGGGCGACATCATCGGCTCCATCTCCCACGCAATCTTCACGATTGAGTAGGCCCGAATCGCCTCCGCGACTTGCTTAATAATGCATGTATGTGATTCGTTTGCATGGTTGGGCATTGCGTCGTCTAAGTTGAGGCGGCCGGCGAGTCTGTTGTATAGTATTCATCGAAGTACTTCTAGGTTTCGGCGCCAAATGGGAGCTATCTGGCGCCTCGTTGCTCATTAACAGCCTTGATGAGCTGGCGCCGCTTTTGAAGAAAGAGGATCATTGATGAAATACGAGCAATTGACGATCGGTCCGCTTGACGTGAACTGCTACATTCTCTGGGATGAGGATTCGAACGAGGCGATGATAATTGACGCTGGAGCGGAGCCCGAACGGATTCTTTCGGCCGTTAAGCGGCTTGGTTTGACAGTGCAAATGATCGTAAGCACGCACGGTCACGTCGATCATGTTGGGGCCAATGCGCCGGTAATGGATGCTCTCGGCTGCAAGTTTATGCTGCATCAGGATGACGTGTTCATGCTGAACGACAGCTTTGGCGCACAGATAGCAAGTCTGATTGGGGCGCTGCCCTCTCCTCCTCCCGACAAGACGATGAAGGACGGCGATGTGCTGAGCTTGGGCAAGACGACTATGGAGGTTATCCACACGCCTGGACATAGCCCCGGCAGCGTTTGCCTGCTCTGCGAGGGCACGCTTTTTACCGGGGACACGTTATTCGCCGGCGCGGTTGGCCGGACAGATTTGCCGGGCGGCTTCCATAGCCAGCTCATAGAGTCCATAGATAAACGGCTACTGACGCTGCCGGATGAGACGATAGTCCTTCCGGGGCACGCTTATGGCGGACTGCGGTCAAGCATAGGGAATGAGAGGGCGAATAATCCGTTCTTGACTTGAACACGCATCGGGTCCACCGGCATCTGAAGGAGGCTCACCGCGTCCTTTGCCGCCAATCTGATTGTCGGTGAGCACGCTTCTCGCTTGCTCTTTTCCCCTCTTTCGCTACTATTATCCTGTCCCGGGCGCTCCGGTAAACCGGTTAGCCTGATTTTCCAAGATTAGACCCGACCATTTGAGGAGAGGGCGCCCTCGATTAGAGCGAGACAATAGTGACTGAGACAGAGCAGTTCTCCCGACGCCAGGGTCGCACTAGAACGAACCTAAGGGCGATCCTAAACAGGAATCTCAGAACCGTCATAGCCCGCTCCTACGTAAGAATCGTCGGAGCAAACAGAGAGACGAGCTGGATACTTGGCGAGACAATCCTGCCGCTTCTGACCGTCTCCTCATTCGTCTTCGTCTATAAAATGTACAAAGCCCCTCCCGAGTTCATCGGCTATGTCGTCCTCGGCGGCGCGATGTCTGCCTATTGGTTCGGTATGCTGTGGAGCATGGCCATGCAGTTTTACTGGGAGAAGGAGATGGGGAATCTGGAGCTTTACACGATGGCGCCCATGTCGATGATGTCGATACTCGCCGGCATGGTCATAGGCGGCGTCGTGATGACCTCCACAAGAGCGATAGCTATTCTGGTTGCTGGAACGTTCATCTTCGGCGTCCAATACGACTTTCAGCAACCGTTCCTCGCAGCTGGCGCGTTCGTCGCGACGCTCATCGCGCTCTATGGGATGGGACTCATGTTCTCGTCCATCTTCTTTCTCACGGGCAGACGAGGGTGGCACCTGATGAACCTGCTTCAGGAGCCCGTTTTC
The DNA here is from genome assembly GCA_021160245.1 of bacterium. Lineage (GTDB taxonomy): Bacteria > B130-G9 > B130-G9 > B130-G9 > B130-G9 > JAGHCW01. The sequence goes on from JAGHCW010000036.1 coordinate 13,608, forward strand.
TTCGCGTCCGGCTTCTTCTTCCCCGTAAAAGCTCTCGGATCAATTGCCCCATTCATAACCTCGTTGATTCCGATCACCCTCGGACTCGACGCGATCAGGCAATTGGCCTTTCCAGTCGGCAATAATATGGGTTTTCTTAGCCCCAAAACGGAACTCACAATTCTAATTATTCTCGCCGGGGTGTTCCTAATTGCCGCAAGCGCCTTGCTCTCCCGGATGGAAAGAAGCGGCAAAAAATCAGGCAAACTCCTCCAGCGATGGCAGTAAATGGCGATTCATTTGAGGTGATCTTGTCCGCAGATTACGCAGATTACGCAGATTTCAAGCTCGGCACGTCAAAGCTCTCCTTTCACCTCATCAATCTGCGTAATCTGCGTAATCTGTGGACACCTCCTCTCATAACCAACCAGGATCACATATAATGAGACAAAAACTCGCCCGCGCAGCACGTCAGATTTACTATTCAGCCTGGGTCGGCTGGCAGATGGAGTCCAACTGGGCGAATCCAATCGAGTTTCTAACTTACGCGCTCGTAAAGCCAATCTGCCACGTCCTGATCCTCGTCTTCATCTACAAAGTAGTCACGGGCGGCGAATCGCAGCAGAACCACTTCTACGGCATGTTCGTAGGCAACGCCTTCTTCGTCTTCGTCGCGGCCCTCATGACAGGAATCGGTGAGATGATCCACACGGATCGAGAGCACTTCCGCGTTCTCAAATACATCTACTGCGCCCCGCTTTCGATGTTCACATATCTATCTGGCCGAGGCGCAACTAAAGTCGTTTTGACCGGCATCAGCACGCTCCTGATGCTCATTTTCGGGCGATACGTCTTCTCTGTGCCGATCTCGCTCTTCACAATCAACTATCCCCTACTCACCATCTCGTTCGCACTTGGCCTTCTCGGAATAGTATCATTTGGCGTCATGGTTGCCGGTTTCTTCCTCATAACCGCGAGGCACGGCGGAGTCCTCTCCGTAGGCATTGCCGGGCTCTTCTACTTGGCTTCCGGCACGCTCTTTCCGATTGCCGACCTGCCGGCATGGCTCCAACCAATCGGAAAGGCAATCCCGATAACCTACTGGATTGAGCTCACAAGACGAGCAGTCCTCGGCGCCTCATACTTTGAAGGGCTCGAGCATTTCAGCATCGGCGAACTACTCGGCATACTCGCGGCCTCCACGTTTGTTACAATAATAGCCGCAGTGCTATTCTTCCGCGCGATGGAGAGGGTTGCCCTGAGTCGCGAGTATATAGATAGGGTTACACATTATTGAGTTGACAGTTGGCGGTTGGCGGTTCAATCAAGTCATAAGTGAAAAAGGATGCGGAGATTGACAGATAAACTTATCGTCCGGGAGGCTGCAGACAAGATATGCCTCAGGTGTGGCTCTTGTCTTGCCGTCTGCCCTGTATATAAGAAAGAACTGACCGAAATGGTCTCGCCTCGGGGCAAAATGTCTCTCGCCGAGGCGATACATGGCAGAGAGATCGACGCGAGGCGCGATGTCGCTGGATATCTATCCCAATGCCTCATCTGCACGGCCTGCATGGACGAGTGCCCAAACAACCTCGATTTCGATGCCCGAATGGTAGCGGCCAGGTCCGGACTGAGGATGCAAAAGCCCAGCAATCTCCCCTTCTTTGCCGCATTTCGCACCGTCCTGCAAACCCGCTTGCTCATGAATATAGGCGCCGCCTTCGCTCGCGCATTTCGCCGCCTCGTCTTCTTCAAAGTGCCAGGCGAATCTGGAATGCACCTCAGGTTTCCGCTCATGGTTCCCAGAGACCGGCTTCTGCCGAAGATCGCCAAATCGTCATTCCTCAAATCCGATGCAGCCCGAAACGCCGCCTCGCCTGAAGATAACCGTCCATCCGCGGACCCGGTCGCATATTTCATCGGCTGCATGGGCAATTACTCCTGCACAGAGGTTCCGGAGTCGCTTCTTCAGCTCTGCAAAAGCTATGGTCAGCCGGTCACGGTTCCGCTGAAGCAAAAGTGCTGCGGCATGCCCGCAATCGTCGCCGGAGACCTCATCTCGGCACGAAAATTAGCGAAGAAAAACATCGACGTCTTCCTATCCGCCAACTGTGAGAAGGTCGTCACGGCGTGCGGCTCGTGTGGCTCGGCCATCAAACACTACTACCCGATGCTATTCAAGGACGATCCCAAGATGAAGTCCCGCGCCGAGGAGCTGGCATCTCGCATCGTCGATGTCTCCGAACTTCTCGTGGACCAACTCGGCCAAAAAGAATTCTCCGTCAACAAAGACCTACTTAGACGACTCGGCCTCGACCCATCAAAGCCCGTCAAGGTTACATACCACGAATCGTGCCACCTCGGCCGCAGAATGGGCGTCATCAAACAACCGAAGACGATACTCGAGAACATCGAGGGTGTGGAATTCGTCCCGATGAAGGATGAAAACGTCTGCTGCGGCTGCGGCGGCCTATTCAGCGTCCACCACTACGACATCTCAAGCGCCATCACGTCCGACAAGGCCCAAAATATCAAGGCCACCGGCGCCGACATAGTCGCAACAGGCTGCCCCGCCTGCATGATGCAAATAGCCGACGGCCTCGCCCACTTAGGCCACAACATCCCCGTCATCAACACAATAGAGCTCATAGCCCCTCGTGACCGCGAATCCCGCATACCAGAGGCTGTTTAATGAGTGGCATTTTGCTTGGTAGGGGCGATTCACGAATCGCTCTGCTCTAATTGAATCGGACGCCACAAGGGCAATTTGACATTCCGCCATTTGACCCGAGCGCACCTTATGGCTATAGTCTATATTGAATATGATCGGGCGTTTTCGACCTATGCCGCTACGCCCTAATCCAAGAAGCCATATACACATCAGTCGAGCTGCAGCACAAAGCCTCTGAATGGAGAATCGAATCAGAATGAGGCCACCAATACGTTGCCCGATAAATGAGAATAACATACGACTCGGATGTGCACGCTCTTTACATCCGCTTCATCGAAACGACCGTAACAACGAAGCACGTGGCCGAGGGCATTGCCATTGATTATTCAGAAGACGGGCGGATTGCTGGGATAGAGGTGCTCGATGCCAGCGAGAGATTCGGCGACAGCAAGACTTTTCGCAAGGTGGTTCTTGAGAATAACGGCGCCGTTTATATCGATGGCAAAGACAATCAGATTGACAAAACAAACCAAGCCGCTTAAAGCGACGCTCAAGCCTTCGCAAAGGCGCTTGAAAAACAGGGATGGAGCAGCAACCGCATTGATCTGCTCGTCAATGAGCAAGCAACGAGACTTCAGGCCGAGAACTCGATCAGATATGGCCCGGACCTGAAAGATTCCCTGATAGTCCTCTATTGGTCGGGGCATGGATACCCGGACCAGCTTGACCGGCAGAAGCTCTTCCTTGCCTGCTACGATTCGGACATGAATATCCCGGGCTCAGGCCTCAGGATGAGCGACGTCCGTTTGAGGCTCAATGAACGCAAGGCGCTCAACGTGGTGATCATAGCGGACGCCTGCCACGCTGGCGGGCTTGCGATGGGACGAGGCCTCTCGATGCAACAGAAGTTCAAACCGACGAACGTCCCCGAGGGCTGGCTCTATCTTCTGGGAGCAAGGATCGACGAGAAGGCGCTTGAGCATCCCGCCCTGCGCGGAGGCCTTTTCACAACCTCGCTGCTCGAGGCGATGGATGGCGCGGCCGACGGCTTCGGAATACTGGGCGCGAAAGATGGCGTCGTAACGATGGGCGAGATCAGGGAATTCGTCCAGGCGAAGATGAGGGAAAAGGCCTTTCAGCTCCATCTCACCGGCTCCTTCGACATCGAGGCGCATTCGAATACGGCGGACAAGGCAATCTGGGAGCTCGATCTGAGGGCGAAGTAGGCCTGTGCAAGACAAACTGCCAGAGGGGGGCGCCTGGCCACCACAAGTGAAAGCGGCATCAATCTGCCGCACTCCAAAGGCCCCTCTCAATGATGCTTACGGAAATGAATCCGAATCGGAGCGCCCTCGAAGCTGAACTTCGCGCGGAGGCAGCCCTCAATATAACGAGAATACGCCTCGTCAACATCCTCCGGACGGTTCGTGAATACAGCGAAAGTCGGCGGCTCCACCGAGGCCTGCGTCATGAAGTAGAACTTGACCGGCCTCTTGCGCTTGATCATTCGATGCTTCGTAAAGACCTCGTCCCGCGCAAACCGATTCAAAACACCCGTGCCAATGCGCCTCTTGCATTCTGAGGCGACGCTATCGATCATCGGGAAGAACTTCACAAGCCGCTGCTTGGTGATCGCCGAGACAAAAACCATCGGGGCAAACGCCGCAAACGCCATCTTCTGCTGGATGTCATTAACAAACGCGCCCATCGTCCGCTCGTCCTTTGCTATCAGGTCCCACTTATTGATGACGACAATAAGGCCCTTGCCCTGCTCGACGACGACTGAGGCAATTCGCTGGTCCTGACTCGTGGCGGCGTCGGTCGCGTCGAGCACAAGGAGCGTTATGTCGGAGCGACGGATGCTGCGTTCGGCGATCAACATGCTCTCTTTTTCCAAGAACTCCGTGATCTTGCTCCGCCTCCGAATCCCGGCCGTATCAATCAGCATATATTCCTTTTTCTCGCAGCGAACAACGCTATCAACGGCATCGCGCGTTGTCCCCGCCACATCATGCACGAGCACGCGGTCTTTGCCTAGAAGGGCGTTGACGATCGATGATTTGCCCACGTTTGGCCTCCCAACGATCGCGCAACGGGTAATTCCATCACCCTCATCCTCATTGGACGCGGCGTCAGGCGTCGATACGATCTCAAGCAGCCTATCGGCAAGCTCGCCTATCCCAAGATTGTGCTCGGCAGAAACGGAGAAGAGTTTCTCGAAGCCAAGAGCATAGAACTCCGCCGCGAGCGATTCGTGCTTCGGCGTGTCTATCTTGTTGACAACCAGCACGACCGAACCGGCCATCGGACGCAGGAAGGCGGCGACCTCCTCGTCCTGAGGCACCAGCCCAGAGCGGCCATCGACCATGAAGATAATCGCGTCCGATTCGGCGATGGCGAACTCGACCTGCTTGCCCACCGCCTCGGTCATCTCATCCGGCGCATCGCGCAAAAAGCCGCCCGTATCAACGAGCATAACCGGGACCTCGAAATCGCCCAATCGCGCCACCTCATAGTTCCTGTCTCGCGTTATGCCCGGCGTGTTCATCACAATCGCCTTCTTCCGACGCACCATGCGATTGAATAGCGTCGATTTCCCGACATTCGGGCGTCCCACAATGCTAATAGTCGGTATTTCTGCTCTCATCTCACCTCAGTCGGCGGCTTGCTTTAATCCACAATCCGAAATCCGAAATCCACAATTCGCAGGTTTTCCATTGAATATCATAGATCAGACACTTACCATTTGAATTATTGCATGTCGAGGTTTTGGATTGACTGCGCGGCGCGTGCGAAATGGACGAAAGGCAAACGGAATATGGTGAAGGGTGCTCTATGAGAACGTTTGATTACACAGTAGTAATTTGGAAAGAAAGAGACGCATACGTTTCAAAATGCCCCGAGCTCGGCGTCGCTAGCTGTGGAGATTCAATCACTGAGGCGAAAGAAAACCTCAAGGAAGCGGTAGAGCTTTATCTTGAGAACGCGGAAGCCCTCGGATTGCTGGAAGATGTTGAAGAGAGCCTCACGGCTCAGGAAAAATACACATCCCACGCGGAAGTCGTCCGGTAATGCCAAAACTGCCTGTTCTATCCTCAAGGGAAATAATCCAGGCATTGCGAAAGGCCGGCGTTGAATACGCGCCTCGTAGAGGCAAGGGAAGTCATTCATAAGCAATGTGAAATACTTCATGTGGCCGTGGCAGGAATTGTATGCATCTAGCCTTCAGATAACTGCGGAGCAGCTGTTTGGTTCGCTAGACAAGGCGTTAGTGCCCAATGTTTTTCTGGTAGGCATTCTGCACCGGGAGAAGTCTGGATCTTACCCGATATGTGTTGAACCGGAACACCGGGCTTGTGACCCGAGTATTTTATCCGACATTCTCGATGATGCTTCGCGACTAGGAAATGAAGACGAAAATGCGCAAGTATCTTTCACAGACCGGCGATCAACGGTACAGCAGAGGCAGAAATTGCATCTGACATCGGTTGCGAAAGCGATTAAGATCATCTTGGACCAACATGGAGAATCCAGAGTCTCTTTCTGCTCAACACCGGAACAAGTCGATCGCTATCTTGTATCGGTTGTTCTTCAAATGAGACAAGAAGCCTATGAATCTCATTACAATCTAATAACTAATCGAATCACAATGCCCGGCGGAATAAGCTGCCCGATACCCACTTCACTCATAGACTCATCCATAAGTGAGTATCTTATGGCTGCCAGCAGAGCTCTGGCCGGGACTAAATGCGATCCTAATATAGCTCCAGAACTGAATCCGCTGCCAGATATCGAATATATTCAGAAATTGGCCGGGAAACGTCTTATGTGGACTCCAGCCTACGCCTCTAGACGAGTCCCGAACGTGATGGATTTGTATGATTTTTGTGAACGGATATCTTTGCAGACGTACGAATCGGCGCAGGGGGCGGGCAAAATAATCGTTTCAAAGCGAGACCATGCCGATGTCAGGACAATCGTCACATTTCATCCTGAAATCCCATTGCGGCAAATTCGTGCTGCGAGAAAGCTCCTTGAGCTTACAAATAAGGAGAATAGCCTGCTATATGACTGCGAAGCGGGTCACATCTACGGTATCGGCCACATTCGTGAAGGATACGACGAGAAGCTTGAGAATCTGTTTGAGATTGAATTGATCAAGCATCATACATGGCGTCTCTTGCATGCCGGCCGCGGGATGATGGTTGTTAGCAATGGCGTTCCGGGACTTCCCAGCGATTTGCTGGACAATGACAAACTTGTAAGGGATTTACCGCGTATATTCCCCGGAATTAGTCAGATGGAGGCTCGAAGCCTGCGGGAGTTGGCAGTAGAGGCAACAAAGCAGACCCAAGGTACGATGCTTGTCATATCCGGCCAAGCCCAAGAAGAGGCAAACCGACTCATCTCAGAGTGTATTAAGACCGATCCATTCGTGCTCACGAAGGAACTCATTCCTCTGGTTACATCTGTTGACGGATCTGTTCTTCTCGATCCCCGCGGGAAATGCCATGCCATTGGTGTGATTCTTGACGGAAGTGGAGAGGCCAAAGGCAAATGTCGGCTTGATCGGGGAGCTCGATTCAACTCAGCTGTTCGTTATATTAACGGAAAGAAGGAATGTCTCGCAATCGTCATCTCGGAGGACAGTTCCGTTGACCTCATACCGGATCTGAAGCCCCAGATCTCCAGAACGGAAATCCAAGACAACTTGGCAGATCTTGAACGAATCGCCCGACGCGATCGTCTCACCGAGAAAGATACGCGTGAATTGTACGAGTTAATGGAGTGGTTGAATCATCACGAATTCTATCTAACAGGGGAGATATGCTCGAGGGTCGATGCTCTGAAAGAGAACATCACCTCAAAGTGGCCTGACAACGAAATCAGAATCTTATTCAGGGATTTGAGATCCAATGACGAGATGGATGAGTCATACTTCCTGGATTAACACGATTCCGGTTCCGGACTCCTTATGAAAACAGCCCCTCTCGTCTGGAAGTTCGAAGGACCAACAACAGGGCATTCCCGAACAAAGCAAATCGAAATCAACAGCCTGCTCCGGGAACCTTTGAAGCATGGATATGTTTGCAGTTTGAGGGGCAGGCGGCTGTTCGCTCGCACCTTGACATGGGTTTCTGTATGCGTATATTTCGCGCATCAAGAAGCAATGGGGTCTTCATTAAATCGACGCCCGAAGCATGAGTAATGGAGTAATCGTGGGAAATGATTGAGGTAAAGAACGTCACAAAGCGTTTCGGAGCAACTGTTGCCCTTGATGGCCTCTCTTTTGAGGTCAAGAAGGGCGAGGTGCTGGGCTTTTTGGGTCCCAACGGCGCGGGTAAGACGACGATGATGCGAATCATCACTTGCTACATGCCCGCAACCGACGGCGCCGTCTCTGTCGCCGGCCACGACACATTGACAGATTCTTTTCAGGTTCGAGAGCGCATAGGTTATCTGCCCGAGAGCGCTCCACTCTATCTAGACATGAGCGTTGCCGATTACCTATCCTTTGTGGCCAAAGTCCGCGGCATTGAGAGCGGCTCAATTCGAGACCGGATCAAGAAAACATCGGAGATGTGCGGCCTTAGGAAGGTCATAGGAAAAGACATAGGCACGCTCTCAAAGGGATTTAGACAGCGTGTTGGGCTTGCTCAAGCACTCATCCACAACCCAGACATATTGATACTGGACGAGCCAACCACCGGCCTTGATCCGGCCCAAATAATCGAGATGAGGGAGCTCATCAAACGGATCGGCAAAGAAAAAACAGTCATTCTCTGCTCCCACATTCTGCCAGAGGTCGCCGCGACATGCGATCGCATCCTTATTATAGTCAATGGGAAGCGAGTGGCCTCGGGCACTCCGGATGAGCTCACGAGTTCATCAGGCGAAAGCGTGAATATCACCGCCAGAATTCACGGCCCCAAGGAAGATGTCCGAGAAAAGATATCCGCAATGGATATGGTGATTGGCTGTCGCATCAAGGAGACTCGTGGAGATGGTCCCGCAACCTTCCTCATCAAGGCGAAGCCCGGCGACGACGTTGGGCAAGACATATTCAAGATGGCGGTTGATAACAACTTCAGCCTGTCGGAATTGAGGGTGGAGAGGGTCAGTCTTGAGGACGTATTCCTCCAATTGACAACTAAGGAGGTAGTATCTGAATGAGAAACGTCTGCGCGATATTCCAAAAAGAACTTCGGTCCTACTTCAACTCTCCAGTAGCCTATATCGTGATTATCCTCTTTGTGGGCTTCACGAGCTGGCTCTTCTTTCGCTCATTCTTTATCGCAAACCGCGCCGTGATGCGAGATTACTTCTCGATGCTGCCCTGGCTCTTCATGATCTTCGGTCCGCTGATCACAATGCGGCTCTGGGCTGAGGAAAAAAAGCTCAAAACGATGGAGCTTCTGATGACGATGCCGATCAAAGACTGGCAGGCGGTTCTCGGGAAATATATAGCCAGCCTATTCCTCTTGAGCTCGATGCTCATCCTATCACTGCCGATTGCCATCACGGTGGCGAGTCTCGGCAATATGGATTGGGGTCCCGTCATTGGCGGCTATATCGGCGCGTTCTTGATGGGTGCCGCCTATCTCTCAATTGGGGTCTTCGCATCCTGCCTCACTGAGAACCAAATCGTGGCCGCAATCGTGAGTTTCTTCTTGAGTTTTGCGATGTGGATCATTGGAGAGAGCTTCGTAATTTTCGTCATGCCCGCGTCATTGGCCGCTCTTTTCGAGTACGTCGGCCTCGGCTCGCACTTCAAGAGCATTGGCCGTGGTGTGATAGATTCAAGAGACTTAATCTACTATTTTACGGTGATAGGCTTCTTCCTATTCCTGAACGCTAAAGGGATTGAGAGGCGCAAATGGGCATGATGGTCTTCGAGATTTGGAGAGGGAGCAATTGATGATCAAGCGGACCGCAAGTTATGGCATAAGCGCGATGGTCTCCGTGGTGATAGTCCTTGGTATTATTGTGGCAGTAAATGTCATATCCAGCCTCTATTTCGCCCGGGCAGACCTCACTGAGGACAAGCGATTTACGGTCTCAAAGCCGACGCGAGACGTGCTCGCCGGCCTCGAGGACCTGGTCACGATAAACGTCTATTTCTCAAAGGAATTACCCTCGTACGTAATGCCTCTGAAAACGCGTGTGAAGGACCTTCTAGACGAATACAAGGCCTATTCCGGCGGCAATCTCCAGGTTGACTTCATCGATCCGGACCTTGACCCAGAACAGAAGCAGAAGATGCAGTTCATGGGCATCCCACCCGTTCAGCTCAACGTTATCCAGAAGGATAAAGCCGAGCTCGTAACAGTCTATCTGGGTCTGGCAGTCCTTTATGAGAACAAAAAGGAAGTCATCCCGGTAATCAAGGCCACAGAAAACCTCGAATATCAGCTAACATCTTGCATCAGCAAGATTACGATGAAGGAGATCAAAACAGTTGGGCTTCTGCTGCTTTCTGACGGCATGGACATCGAGAAGGACTTCTCCATGTTGCGGGACGAGCTGAAGGGTCAATACGACGTCAAGGAGCTGGATCTGTCAGCAGGAGAGCGGGATTTCCGAGACGTCGATACGATGCTCGTTCTCGGGACAAAGGAGCTCTCGGATTACGAGAGTTTCTTAATTGACCAAGCCATTATGAAGGGGACCAACGTCATATTCCTTGCTGATATGATACAGCGAGAGCCGGGCAAACTACTAGCGACCCCAAAGCGAACGAATCTCATTGATATAATTGCCAAGTATGGCCTGGACATTGGCGAGAATCTCGTGTTGGACAGGCATTCAGCAATGGCCTCGTTCAGTTCCGGTTTTATGTCCTTTTCGCTGCCCTATCCTTTCTGGATCAAAGTGGCTAAGGATGGCCTTTCACAAACCAACCCGGCAGTTAGCCAGCTCTCTTCGGCCATCTTCCCCTGGACAAGCTCTGTCCAAACCGCTGCCAACGGGAATCCCAATATCAAGTTTGATGTTCTCGCCAAGTCATCAGAGAGATCATGGCTTCAAACCGGGCGTTATGACCTCAACCCACAACAGAAGTTCGTGAAATCGTCAACATCCTCGCACGATCTAGCTATTGAGGCCACAGGAGTATTCAAGAGCGTATTTGCGGGGCAAGAGGCGCCAAAGCCTCCGACCGACCCGAAGCGCCGAACTCCCGAGAAAGCTCAGGAAGTTCTACAAGAGAGCCCGCCTGAAACAAAAATAGTCGTTATAGGTGGCTCATTCTTGGTCAACAATGAGTTCTTGAACCGCTACCGAGCCAACTTGCTCTTCGTGCAGAACCTAATTGACGTGATGACGCTTGGTCAGGGCCTGGTGGGAATCCGAGCAAGAGGTATGGATGAACGCCCGCTGGATGAAGTTTCAGAAGGAACCAAGTCCTGGGCCAAATACGGAAACATGATAGGCATTCCGATACTCGTCATTCTGTTTGGACTCGTTCGTTACTATCTTAGAAGAAGAATGAGGGGGGCGCTATAGATGCGATCAAAACAAATATATTTCATGGCGGCAATATTCGTCGCCCTAGCTCTTGTGGCCTATTTTGCATACCAATCAAAAATGGCGCCGGAACAGCGTGCCGCGCAGACCGGAAAGAAGAAGATGTTCCCGAACTTCAAAGCCGACGAGGCGAAGAAACTGAAGATCAAATCGCTCGGGAGTGAGGCCACACTCCAAAGGGATGATACGGGAACCTGGATTGTCCCTGACAAGGGAAACTATCCCGCGGACAAGAAGGCTCTGCAACAGATACTTGACGCGATTGAGTCAATGGATACCGGCACGGTCGTCTCGCGCAATCCAGAGAAGCAGCGACTCTACGAAGTGGACGAGATGATGGGCACCGAGGTGACCTTCCTTGATAAAAGCGACCAAGAAATCGCTCACTTCTTCGTCGGAAAAGCCGGGCAGGACTTTTTCAGCACAAATGTCCGCCTCGCCGGAACAAACGACGTGCGCCTCGTGAACAAGATGCTGAGCCACATGTTCAAGCGGCCAGGTGGCGACTGGCGCGACAAGCTCATATTCGACATAGATGAGGGCAAGATCGCCAAACTCTCCGTTACCGGGGAGGAGGGCACGGTGATATTCGGCAAGAGTGAGCAGGGAACATGGAGCACGATTGAGCCAGCCGGCAAAGAGGCCGACGCTGAAGAGATCAAGCGCTGCGCAGCCGCGTTTGCGAAGCTCCGGGCATCTGGCTTCGCGGACGAAAAGGACAAGGACAAGTTCGCGCTAGATAAGCCGGGACGTGTCATCACAGCCACAACGGATGATGGCGAGGCGCATACGCTGAACGTCTGTGGAGAAAAGAGCAAGGCGCAGTTCTTTGTCCAACGAGCCGGTAGCGATACGGTCTTTTTCATAAGCAAGTATCAGATTGACAGGATGAGCAAGTCCTGGGAACATATACTTGGAGTCGAGGTCAAAAAGAGCAAGAAGATGCACCCGCCGAAGGGTATGCAGCTCCCAAAACCGAAAAAGGAAAATAAGTAGGGCGATTCACGAATCGCCCTTTACCGCCCGCTAATCCAGCTTTGAGCCGAACTGAAATCCCTTTCTCTCGTAAAGCAGAAAGTGATACTTGTAGAAAACGTCGAGCAAGTCCTCACTACCGGCCAATCGGTAATCCTTGTAGAGCACCTCGTGGTCTAAGAGCATGTTCTCATAATTGTGCGCAGCCCAGTTCAAATCGCTCTTCATGTCAACCATCAATAAATAATCCGGCCTACGCCTGAAAACATACATCGGATCGAACTTCGCATGAATCTCCCCCTCAAGCCGCGCGATATAACGGTCCATTAAGCCCCGCATATCGATTATGTCCAGCCCGGAATAGTATGGAATAAGCCCCGCCTCGCCCAGCGCAACGGTCGTAGCAGGCCGAATCTGCTCGCGCATCAGTTTCGCGATCTGATAGTATTCTTGGTTCAACATATCCCGACCCAAAAAACCTGACGGCTTCCCATTAATCCTGGCAAAGTCCAGGGAATGAAAAGCAAACACGCCGACCACAATGGCAACAACGATTGCTGCAAACCATTTGCGCGCAGCGGCCCGATCTTGGGCGACCACAAGTCTTTGCCAAAGAAGTTGAGCTCCCTGCTGCGCCATCAGGGCAATCGCTGGAAATATCGGAATGAAGAGCCTGTAGGCGCCCATCCAATCGCCCCCGGAGTATATGACGAAAACCGACATGGCCACGAACTGCCAAAGGAGAAAAATGTATCTGAAGTCGCGATCCGATCGCCTCAGAAGCGGCAGGAAGCTGAGAATGATGAGTGGCCCGATTACCGTCCCGATGCCAAAACCCCAATATGTCAAACCCTCCCAGAGCCTATGTCCGCCATCGCCGGTCGCCTTCGCGTAAAATGTGTTCGGGAAAACGTCCCCATAATAGGCTAGCCGCCAACAGATAAAGGCCACGTATGAAAGTCCAAAAGCGAGAATCCCAGGAAGCAAGGTTCGAAGAGCTATCCGCCGGCGCCAGAAATAGACAGACGTTACGATGAGTGATGCGACGAAGAGGATGGGTATCTCCGGCCGAGTGAGCGATGCCAAGAGAAAGAAAAACGACGCATACGCGAAAAGCCGGCGCCTCGATAAGTCTGTGTTTGAGGGACCATCGGCAAGCATCCGGAGGCAGAAGAACTGTGCCATAAGGACAAAGAACGCGCACATTAGAGTCTCCAGACCTGAAACCGCCCAGCAGGCAAACTGCATTGACGAGGCGATGAGTATCGGGGCAAGTAGCTTAATGACCAAAGATTCGCGGCGCCTCTTCGATAACAAGGCGCTTGCCCTGAAAATGAGCGGAATGCAAAGCAGGCCAAAGAGAAGACCAATCGCCTTTGAGAAGACAAGAACACCATGGGGGAAATCAGAAAGGCCAGTCCAGATGACAAGTGACATCAAGACCGTGAAGAGGAAGTTGGAATAGCCCTCAACGCGCTCACCCGGATTAAAGACCAGGCCGTTGCCGTTTGCCAACTGCTCAGAATAACGAAAGGTAATAAAGGCGTCATCCGTCGTAGCGTTGCTGATGTGAAACGAGGCGAATGCAAAGCACAGAATGAGACCCACAAGCAGCGCATGTTCTTGACGCCGAACGCCCATTAAACGGTCTTGGCAGCCATCGCGTTCCGTTGTGCGCCGGCGAGGCAAGATGTCACACCTGCGCCGGGCCCAGATAGAAATCTCGCTCGGATTCGTGAATTGAGAGTATCTCCGCCCCCGTTGATGTAACCGCAATCGCATGTTCGAATTGCGCAGAGAGCTTTCCGTCCGCGGTTACCGCCGTCCATTTGTCAGCCTTGATCTTGAGCCGAAATGTGCCCTCATTTATCATAGGCTCGAGGCAGATGACCATCCCCTCCTGCAACATAATGCCGTGGCCCTTCCGGCCATAATGTGGAATCTGAGGGTCCTCGTGGAGCGAACGACCAAGCCCGTGACCCACGAAATCTCTCACGGAGGAGTAGCCCTGCGACTCCACGTAGCGCTGGATTACGAAACCCAGATCACCGGTTCTCGCGCCGGGTTTAATCGCCTCAATTGCCAGCTTCAAAGACATCTTCGTGGCATTGGCCAGCCGCACGGCAGCCGGTTTGGGCTTACCAACATAAACTGTGATAGCCGTATCCCCGTGGTATCCATTCTTCAAAACGCCTATGTCCAGCTTCAGCAGATCGCCCGACTTGAGCCTTCGAGCAGACGGTATCCCGTGAACGATCTCCTCGTTGATACTCGTAGTTATGCAGCCCGGAAAGGGTGGAGCCCCGGCCATTGAATAGCCCTTGAATGACGGGGTTGCGCCGTGAGCCAGGATTTGTGTCTCGGCTACCTCGTCAAGCTCCTTCGTCGTGATACCGGGCTCAGCATGTCCCGCCACATCCACAAGTACCTCTTTGGCAATCCGACACGATTCCCTAAGAAGGCCTATTTCGCGATTACTCTTAAGCTCTATCAATTCACGACCATAAAGTGAGAAGCATTAGGCTACTTGTCAAGATCCACAAGCCGCCGATACTCCGGCTGGAATCCAACCTCCAACGCGCGCCTGGGCATCTTACCCGTTGAGTTCTTCTGCACATCGATTACCAGTCTGTCGATCTCACCCCCATGGGCGCCGGTCTCGCCTGACTTTGAATACGGAACAAAATGGGTGCAGAGTACGATGCTCATATAGGGCTCTACTCTCGGTGAAATAGACAAGGCCGGCTCAGCCACTTCGCCGCCCGGAGCACGCACATGCGCCAACCAGGGGGTCTTCGTAACTACCACAGGCGCCTTAACTCGGGCGGCCCCTTGCTGCAGCTCCTTCATCGCATACGCCAATTGAGTCTCGTTCTCAATCGGAGAGGTCTTATCACGCGAGAGCATCCCAATACTGTCTACTAGAATGAGTGAGATGTTGATGTTGTCTGACACCATCTGACATATCTCTTGAATGTCTGAGGCGCAATACTGAGTGTGAATGGGCTCCTCTACAACAACGAGCTTGTCCCTATATCGCGTGAACTCATCTACCGCGTTGAGGTACTTCTGATACATACTTCCGCCAGCCTCGAGCCGCTTCCCTACGATCTCCCCATGGGGTATCTCGAATACATTGGAAATCAACATATTGAAAACCGCCATTCGCCTGTTCTCGAAGCTGAAATAGAGCACGGAGTCATCATAATTCCGCAAAATATGAGATATAAGGTGAATGCAGAACGTGGTTTTGCCAGTGCCCGGCAGGCCTGAAATAAGCGTCATCTCACCAGCTCGGAGCGATACATACTCGTCCAAAGCTGCCAAGCCTGTTGTAAGCCCGGGGCGGGATGCCTCGTAACTATCAAGGACCTCCCTGGGGTTGTAAAACGAGCGCATAAGCTCATCTTCGGAGACCGAAACGATGGCAACTTCCTCAAGGTCATCCGCACTAACCGACCACGAGAAGCCCATCTCAATGTCGTCCCGCCGTTTCGTCTCCATCTGACTGACGACATCCTCAACCTGCTTCTCAATATCTCGACCCGGCTCGCCCTTCTTCATCTGCTCAATTACGATGCACCAAAAATGCGGATCCCATTTGATGCGGTCGCCTACAGATGTAACGAGTTCTTTGGAATCCTCCTCGACGAGCGAAAGGCTAGCTCTTGCGGCATCACGCCTCGCCTTGGCGGTCTCTGCCTCATTTGTTAGATCATATCTATCGAGCAGTTCCTTCCCAACCCAACGCCCGATTGAGTATAGCCCCGACTTGCTCATAATGCTCTTGTCGAAGTAATCAAAGCCCCGGTCTTTTACCAAATCACATAGACTGTCCTCACTTTCGGGTAAGGGCAGCACGTCAGCCTTGATCCCCAACTCAGATATGATCGTCCCGAACCGGGAGGTCTGTTCCCGGCCATATCGACTTATTGGCGAAATAAAGGTGAAACTCTCCGCGCCAAGCTTCCTAAGCGACTCAATCTTCACCTTTGTGGGTGCAAATCCTCGTCCCAGTGAGACCATCTGCTTGAATATCTTGAAAGTCCGATTGCTCTCGTACTGGATGGAGATCGTGTCAATCTCAAGGGCTGACAACCAAACGCTGCGCTCCGACATTATCATCGACGCGGCTTGAGACAGCCCAAACATGGCATATTCCTGAAGGTCCTCTGTGAATCCAGGAAACGGACTCCGCGCTTCTTCATTGGACGGGTCCGTGCCCACGTAGCCAACTACGTTTCCCTGGCCATCCTCATAGGCATAGAGGAAAGGACAGTTGCTCTCAATCTCGCCTGACAGCACGCCAGCGGCATTCATCTCGTTCTCCGACACATCCTGACGTGCAAGGTGCTGACGGATGTCCTTCTGTGTTGTGTAGAATCCCACAGGAAATGACATAAGAGCTCGCTCTGTGAGCCCCATCTCTTTGAAATAAGCCTTGGCGGCAACGATCGCAGGCGCAGTGCTGCGCTGAAAGGCCTTTGCAAAATACTGATCCAAGAGCCCGAAGATGAAGAGCTTACTCGTTGTCGCCTCCATCATCTTCATGTCGTCAGACGAAAGCCCCAGGCTCGATGTGTCTATTCCAGTCTTCTCGGCAAGAAGAGCAATACCATCCTGGAGAGAACCCCCAGTCTTCTTGACCGCAGCTCGAAGCCAATTACTGCGATAGCCGCACATCCGACAGACTGCGCTCGAACCCGCTTTGGGAAGCATGAACGTCTGCTTAGCCCCCTGGTGCTTGGGGTTCGGACAGGAAGCGACAAACGCCGTCTCTCCCTCCTTAAACCGTTTCAGCGGCTGTATCCCCTCAGGCCCCCATATCGCCTCGTGTGAAAGGCCTTTGAACAACCGTTCCGTAACTCTGTAATAAATCTCCGCACCAACAGCCTTATCCATGTCGGCTCTCCCTCATGGAATCAAATTATTCAACTACGTGACCTTTCTAACCGTCAGCAAACTGCAAACTAAGATATTTTGAGCAAGCCCTCAAGTCAAGCGAATCATCCAAATCATCTCGCCTCGTCATGCCGAAAGCAACTGCCCTATATGTGCCCCACTTGTGACCCTTTTCGCTTAATGAATACAAGCCGCGGTCATAATCCCAAAATCTACCCCGCGCGGGGTGATGCGCCAAAACCGCGTACTTAAGCTACGCATGAGGCGTGAGAGTGATGCCCCGGCCGGAAACGCGGCGAGCAAAAGGGAAAAAACGAGAATCTGGCCAGAAGAAACAATGATCTCACGTCAATTTCACGGACTTCCGGAATTAGATTCGCAGGCGAATTAAAGACTCAAGGCAACAGGTGGAACCATCAATGAAATGTTCCGAGCTCACGACAGATGCCGACTCAAGCAGCCGAACTAAGCTCCTTGAAAAGTGGCAAAAACTCCTGGATTTCATGGAAAAGCGATTCAACGCCGCGGCGAGGCGGGAGGAAAAGGACGGAAAGTTTGGGGCGGATACTGAAAAGACCGTCGCCACGTACATAAAGACACTTCAGGCGTTCGCCAAAGAAGTCAAGCAACTGGAAGCAAACGGCGGCGTCGAGACCAGCGCTGCGGCACAAGTCGCTGAAGAACTCTGGACACTCAAACTGACGAATCGCGAACGGGCGACAATCGCCTCAATCCTAAAAGACCTGGACATCGTGAGTTACGAGCAACCCGGCACAAGAGGAAAAAGCAAGATTGACAGACCGAAGAGACCTGAGAATGAACACGAGCAACAAGATCAAAGAGCAATTGAATTCTCTGAGTCCGAAGGCAAAGGCGAAGATGATAACGGCTCTTAGCAGCCTTCTCAAGAACTCGCCAAGAGAGTTTCGCAAAATACAAAGAAATGTGTTCTGGGACCCCGTATATGACCGGCCGCCCTGTGACATGGAGGAATTTCTACTATCAGATAAGTACCTAGGTCTCACCGATAGAGCCTCGAGGCCCTATATTCATCAGAGACTTCTGAAACTACTCATCTTATCGGATAGCGATTCGATACGGGAGATATACCTCTGCCTCGGCAAGGACTCCGGCAAGTCCTTCTTCGCCTCGTGCATGGCGTGTCGAACAGTCTATCTGCTCTCATGTCTGCAACCATCTCCTCAAGAATCGCTCCCCACAATCGCTCCAGGATCAGGCATCCAGATAATCAACCTCGCAACGGACAGCAAACAGGCGAATCGCTCGGTCTTCAAAGAACTCAAGACAAAAATTGTCGGCAGACCATCCTCTCAAGCAGCGAGATGGTTCAAGCTCTTTGGCTTTGAGGAAAGAGCGGACCGATTCATACTCCCAAACAACATCGAGATTATATGTGGTCATTCCCGAGCCGAGGCTTGGCTCGGAGCAAATACGATTCTCGGTATCATCGACGAGGCGTCCTATTTCCGGGAGACGCCCAATAGGAGCCTTGATGACCGAGGATACCCCACCAGCCTCGCTGAGATGAACTACAACGCGTTCTACGGCAGCTGCAGGACGAGATTCCCCGACCATTACAAGATCATCATCATCTCATCCCCAAAACATCAGGGTGACTTCCTCTTCAGGAAAATCCTGCAAACCAGAAGAAACGGAAGGAAGATTGATGTCGATTCGGTAGGCATCCGCACAGCCTATCCCACCGCATTGCCCATCGACCGGAAACGACTAGCGTCCTCCGGGCTGAAGAAGTATGACATCGGGATTCTCGCCAGCATTGATGGTGAGAGACTCGCCATCCAGGCCCCCGCGTGGGAGCTCAAAGACGACGAGACAATTCTCGATTACGTCAATGATTTTAAGAACAACCCGGTCATGACGGCGCGTGACTTCGGCGCTCAGCCATATCTAGCAGAGTCGCCCTACTTCGACTTTGATCGGCTTAAGAACTGCTTCGATGACAGACGGAAACCGCCTCTTCAGTTCTTAAGCCAACCGGGGGACGAGCAATCAGACATGCCAGAATCCCCCATGATGCAGAAGAGAAGGCTATCTGCCGAGTTCACCGGGCATCCTGATAGACACTATTTCGCGCATATTGACTTCGCAACAGGAGGCCGGCTTGGAAAAGGGGACGCGTGTGGCTTCGCTCTTGGTCATGCGGAAGAAGCCATCAATGTCTGCAAAAAGCCCTTCTACAGAGTCGTGTTCGACCTTGTTACGAGATTTCAATTCGCAAATGGCAGGCCAGTTGACGCTGAGGAGCTTTGCGACTTCGTCCACTATCTCCAATCCGGCAAGGAACAGTTTCGCCCTCAGAGACGCCTTCAGCCCTGGGAAACGCATGACGGCGCCTACTTCACAAATCTGAGCGTGTCGATTGACGGATTCAACCAAGAGCTCCTATCACAAATGCTGAAGAAGCGAGGCGTTAGTGTCGAATACTTCTCGCCCGACAAAAGCCGCGAGTGCTGGCAAATCGCCGAGTTCGCATTCTACAAACACTGGGTCTCGATCTTCCCCCATCCGATCCTGAAAGCCGAGATTCTATCATTGCAGACGACCGACAGCGGGATACCCGACCATCCCCCTCGAGGCTCAAAGGACATTCTCGACGCGGTCGTTTCCGTCATCTACCGAACGCTAACCACAAAGCAATCAGGCACGTGCTCCCACTCGTATCTTGGAATCAAGGGATAGAGAAAACCGTTTCCATAAAACCAGGTGAGTTCAGTCAAAATATGAGATGGAGAAATAGATGAACAGAAAACTCAAAAGGAAACTACGGTTGCTCCAACTATGCCGAAAATACGGATACAAAGAAAACGAGACGCTCTTGCGGCGAAAACTGAGAAAGCAGACCAGTCCAGACAAAAGCGATGAGACACCGATTCTATTCAATCTCTCTCGCGAGGAGGAAATCAAAGAATGACATTGTGCAGCGACTGCCCCAACCGGGATACATGCACCGAGCTCTGTGATGAAGCACGAAAGCTCACCTACGGCGGCGGCGAGAAGCGAAAACGAAGAACATATCCTGTTGATTTCGCCTCGTTTGAGGCCAAGTCAACTACTGAACTCAATAGATTTCAGATACAGTCGCTTAATGCAATAAGTTATCGCCCAACAGAGAGGCAGGAGCTTCGTATGCTGCTTGAGCAAATCCTGTCAACGCTCTCTGATGGCCAGCGTTTCGTCTTCGTAAAGAAGATGGAGGGGTACACGAATAGAGAGATCGCTAAATTGGCAGGTCTGACTGAGAAGGCCATAGAACAGCGCCACACACGCGCTCGCAAGCGACTGAAGCAGCTGGCGGCGCAATTCAACGGCGATCTTCGGTGGTAAAATAGCCAGCCATCCAAGCGAGTTCCTGATTGGGCGTCGCAGAAGAGCATTCTCTTCGACGCCCAGGACCGCTCTGGATGAATCAACTTCAAGTTCTCACTCAAAGCAAACTAACATCACCCGCCCGAATCGCAGCTGATCTTGACACCTTATCCCTGCAATTGTTAGACTAATCATCGAAAATGAAATCGGCCTATTTCGCCCAGAAGGGATGAACCAGAAGCAATTGCACACGGTTACGAAAGCCTACATAAGCCTTGCTGCTCTTAGACACAACCTCTCTCAGGTTAGGCTCCTTGTCGGGGATGATGTCAACATAATGCCCGTGGTCAAAGCCAACGCTTATGGGCATGGTCTTCTGCCAATCTGCAAGACTCTAGCCGCAGCCGGAATGCGTGCTTTCGGCGTAGCCACGGTTGATGAGGGCATTGCCATAAAAGAGGCCATTCCCGATTCTCGAGTAACG
>JAGHCW010000213.1 GCA_021160245.1 bacterium
AAGGTCGAGTATCGCGGCCCTGGGCTGGTAGAACGTTCCGATGAGGCTTTTTCCGAGCGGATGATCAACCGCGCAGCCACCGATGCCGATGTCAACTTGCGAGAGAAGCGTCGTCGGTATCTGAATGAACGGAACGCCTCGTTTGAACGTCGCCGCGACGAAATTGGTTGTGTCCTGAATAACGCCGCCGCCGAGCGCAATGACGCACGCCTCGCGGTCCATTTGAGCCTTAGCACATTCGACATAGAGCCTGCTGACCGTCTCGAGGTTCTTATGTTGCTCTCCAGCGGGTATCAGCGCCCATGACGCATCTCGCCCGGCAAGGGCCGACATCAGCCGTTCTCCCTGCAGCTCTTTGACTGTCGGGTTGCTGATGATCAGGATTTTGCCGGACAAGCCCCTCTTATGAAGGATCGTTGGCAGCAGACCGAAGATGTCGGCGCCATAGTGGAGGCTGTAGCTACGGTTGCCGAAGTCAGCGGTTATCAGTTGGCGGTGTCCGACGGGCTTTCCAGCCTTTCCCGTCGCTGTTGGCGGTTTGCTATTCATTATTACGTCCGTCGAGGTATTGCATGAAACCACATATCAATCATGATGATTAGAGGAGGTCTTTCTCTTCCATACTAGCTTGCTTGAGTATCGACAATAGGTCGCCTTTGGGCAAGTCTCTTCTATGGAAGGGCACTGCCGCCCACCGTCCCGTTCCCGAATTGCCATATACCCTATGACTACCCTCTCTATAATCTAATTCAGAACCATTCTTGAGCAGAATCCGCTCCACCGCCCTTGGTGTAAGGCTGGGGAGATCCGACATTTTCTAGACTGAGCATGGCAAGATTATCCGTGTCGTCAACAATGACCTCACCATGCTTGGCCGTGCTTTCGAGGTACGCGACGACCCCTTCCTTCGCCATCTCGTGCGCCTCATTGATATCCGCGCCGGATGTAACGCATCCGGGCCGACGAATCTGTTACTATGTAACCACCCTCGGGCTCGCGCTTCAAGACTATTCTATCGTATGGCCCTGCAATTCTAGTTTCCACATAGTGAATGAACAAACCCTATTTAGCAGATTGTCTAGTTGTTTGACAACCCACTACCGCCAGGCCGGGCAAGAAGAGGCTGTCTCATAAGCGAATCTGTGGGCGCATCTTTCCTCATATCTACGAACGGCGCGTCGCTCAACCAAGACGCTCTGACTAGAGGGTCCGAGATGAAGTTGAGCGTCGCAGACTCGGCCGCCACCCGAGCGAAATGACCCCCCCGGCCTTCGTGAGGAGCGGACTTAACAGATGGTTACTCGGTGACAGCAAACGGGAATAAGCACGGCTCGCCTATGAACTCGAATTGGCCCGGGTTGGTGAGCGCGGCGGCAAAGATGTAGCTTCCTGAGCAGTCCGGGACCGTAGTCCGGAACACCTCGCCTGAGCCGAGATTAAATCCACTGGGCAGCGTGACACTAGAGTTCCAAGGATATGTTCCTGCAGTGATGCCGCCGCTTGGGAGCGAGACCTGCGTCCCGTCCGGCATAATGAATCCGACGTAAACATCAACAATAATCGGAAGGCCCGGATTATGCGCCTCGATGAACCCGATAAGCGCCTCACCGGGGCTGAATTCGCTTGAGTTGAGCGAGCATTCGATCTGAGGGTTCTGTTGAAGAGTCAATGGATAGTGGTAGCCGATGTCCACGACACCGCTATCGGCGGCGCCATTTGATCTGGTGGTGTACTCGTCGAGGCCGATGCTTCCGGCCGTTCTGCATCCTGTGTCTATGCACGGGCTGTCCGAGGCTTACCCGGCGGCCTTGCAGGATAGATAATAGTCCCCAAGCGGCCCCGTTACGAAGAGCGGGTCCTCTGAAATGTTGCCCTCGCCCCCGCCGGTCCAGCCCCGAATGCAGGAATGGGCTATCGCTGCATGACAGTCAAAAAGCTCGGAGCCCTCCGGCGCATCGTTGCCCCAGACGATGCAGTTGGTGATCGTTGCTTCACAGTCGTACAGCCCGCCGCCCCGATTCCCAGCCGAGTTCCCACTTATTGTGCAGTTGCTGATGGCCCGTGGTATGAGCGCAGTCCGCCGCCCTCATACTCCGCCATGTTGCCGCTGATCGTGCAGTTGCTGATCTTCCCGCTGCAGAACCCCAGCCCTCCGGCCCACTTTGCCTCGTTGCCGCTTATGGTGCAGTTGCTGATCCCGGCAAGAGTGTAAACCGGAGGATCGGACCACGGATCCGCGCCTAGAATTCCGCCGCCGGACTTGGCATGGCCTCTGGTGATCGTGAACCCGGACAACAGGCACGACTCGTCCTGCGTGCCGGCAAACTTGACGACACTATCCTTCTGCCCGCCATCAATTATGGTTGAGGCGACGATCTGTTCATCTGTTGGATCGAGCGAGCGCAGGACGATACTCTTGCCGTCGAAGTGGATGTTCTCGTCGTAGGTTCCGGGATGGACGGTTATGACGTCGCCATCAATTGAGGCGTCAATCGCGGCTTGAATTGTATTGAAATGGCCCGTCCCGTCTTGGCTTACAGTATATTCAGCCGCCAGGCTGAACATTGGCAGAATAGCAATACAAAAAACTAAGATACTAAACAGGACTGCTGAAGCACTCGCCTCCCGCGCCTCGGACTCTCTCTTCATCGTCATCTTGCCCCCTCCATAACAAGCGATTACAATTATCCCGAGAGTAGAAACCAAATTTATCATATCACTCGTTCTTGGCTGCCGTCAACCCCCGTTCGTCCTTGCGAGAAATGTGTTGAATAGCGACAAGACATCTCGCACGAGATTGCATCAGGCCCTTTGGAGCCCCGATGAGTGGCGCTGCGTGCAACGTGCCCTCCAGAACCACGGTTTCTTGTCTGTTGACAGGAAAGATGTGGAAGGCCAAGATTGGTACTGCTGTTATTGGGTTTGTGCTGAGATGAAATCTATCGAGGGGCGAGTGATGCTAGCGAAGGTGAAGAGCTGTGCGGTAGTTGGGATTGAGGCGAACATGGTCGAGGTGGAGGTTGATCTTGCGCCGGGCACTTGCATCTACTCGGTGGTTGGTCTGCCGGACACGGCGGTCAAGGAGAGCAAGGAGCGCGTCATAGCTGCGCTTCGCAACGCGGGCTTTGACCTGCCAGACGGCCGCATCACCGTGAACCTCGCGCCGGCTGGCGTCAAAAAGCAGGGCGCCGGGCTCGATCTGCCGATCGCGATTGGAATCCTGGCCGCGCAGGGCTTCATTGAGCGATCATCCCTCTCCAAGTTCAGCCTCATCGGTGAGCTCTCGCTGGACGGCCTGGTGCGGGAGGTTCCGGGGATTCTTCCCATGACCATGATGGCCCGCGACAGCGACGACTGCGTGGGTATGATTGTCCCAATCGCGAATGGCAATGAGGCGGGCGTAGTCGATGGCGTGGATGTCTTCGCTGTGAGCTCGCTGGCGCAGGCGGTCGATTTCATCAACGGCAACGTCGAACTGGGCCGAACTGTCGTTGAGCTGAAGACGGCATTTGAGACCAGCTCGCATTACGGCATCGATTTTGCGGACGTCAAGGGGCAACTGCACGCCAAACGCGCGCTCGAGGTCGCGGTTGCCGGCGGACATAACCTGATTATGATCGGCCCGCCGGGCGCCGGCAAGACGATGCTCGCAAAGCGGCTCCCCACGATCCTGCCCGAGATGACGCTAGAGGAGGCGCTCGAGACGACGAAGATACACAGCGTTGCGGGCCTTTTGACGAAGGGCCAATCGCTAATTGGGACGAGGCCGTTCAGGTCTCCGCACCACACGATCTCAGACGCGGGCCTAATTGGAGGCGGCTCATACCCCAGGCCCGGTGAGGTCTGCCTCGCCCATAACGGGGTCTTATTCCTCGATGAGCTTCCAGAGTTTCATCGCAACGTCCTTGAGGTGCTTCGGCAACCGCTCGAGGATGGCTCAGTTACGATCGCACGGGCCGCGCTTACGGTTAAGTTCCCCACCCGGTTCATGCTTGCGGCCGCGATGAACCCGTGTCCATGCGGCCATCTGACGAACCCGAAGGTCGCCTGCAAATGTACGCCCATCCAGATTCAGCGCTATCGCTCGCGCATCTCCGGCCCGCTTCTGGATAGAATCGACATTCACCTTGACGTGCCGGTCGTGCCCTATTCCGACCTCGCCAAATGGCGGGCGGGCGAGGAATCCGCCGTCATCAGGGCGAGAATCAACAAGGCCAGGAAGATTCAGCAGGAGCGTTTTGCCGGCAAGCCGATCTTCAGCAACGCGCACATGCAGTCGAAGGACATGAAGCAATTCTGCCAGCTGGACGCGCAGTGCGAGTCAATAATGGAGGCGGCGATCAACCGGATGGGCATGAGCGCCCGCGCCTACGACCGCATCCTAAAAGTCGCTCGCACAATAGCCGACCTCGCCGGCGAGCAGACGCTTCTCCCCGAGTACATCTCCGAGGCCATCCAATATAGGACGCTTGACCGGCAGTTCAGCTGATGTTTTTGAGTGATATTTATAGTCATAGATCGTATGTAGAATACGGTGTCGGTTTTGTGGCAGTATATCTGATGTAGAGTGTTTGCTCTGAACTAAGTGGTCAACGTGTGAGCCTATGAGACTCGATAAGATCAGGATTGCGGGCTTCAAGTCAATTCGAGATCAGGATATTGAACTCTCCAACCTGAACGTCCTTATCGGCGCAAATGGCGCGGGAAAGAGCAATTTTATTTCTGTCTTCAAGCTTCTCAACGAGATGATGGAAGGGCGCTTGCAGCTGTTCGTGCCGAGGGCTGGAGGGGCCGATGCTCTCCTGTTTTTTGGGCAGAAAGAGACTCAGGAAATCGAAATCGATCTCGAATTTGGGCGCAATGGCTATAAATGTAAACTGATCCCCACTGCTGACGACCGTCTGGTCTTCGAGACGGAGTCCGCCCTCTTCTATGACCTTAATTATGAACGGCCTTACGACGAATGGCTTGGGAAAGGACACAGCGAATCAGAGCTTCCGGGGAGAGCCGGGATTGGCTCACGAGGGGTCAGTTCGTTTGCGCTTGAATCTCTCAAGAGCTGGAAGGTGTATCACTTCCATGACACGAGCGACAGTGCGAAGATGAGAAAGCCATCGGACATCAATGACGAGATCTATTTCCGGCCGGACGCCTCAAACCTGGCAGCATTCCTCTACAAGCTTCACAATGCTTCGCCAGGACATTACAATCTGATACGAGATACTATTCGAATGGTCGCCCCATTTTTTGATGATTTCATCCTTCGCCCGATGTCGGGAAATGAAAACAAGATTCGGCTTGAATGGATGGAGAAGGGCTCGGATCATCCGTTTCTTGCGCATTACCTTTCGGACGGAACATTGCGCTTTATCTGCCTGGCCACGCTGCTTCTTCAGCCTGAGCCACCCTCAACACTGATAATCGATGAACCAGAGCTTGGTTTGCATCCCTACGCCATCACCGTTTTGTCCTCAATGTTGCGCAGCGCGTCTGAGAACACGCAGGTCATCGTCTCTACCCAGTCAGTTCCGTTGGTGAACCAACTGAAGCCGGAGGACCTTCTGATCGTAGAACGTGTTGATCGGGCTTCAGTGTTTAGGCGCCTGCAGTCTTCGGAGATCGGGGATTGGTTGAAGGATTTTGACGGCTATTACGGCCTGGGCGACCTCTGGGAGAAGAACGTGTTTGGCGGAAGGCCCTAGCGGTGTCGAAGTTGCTGATCCACGTTAAGGGGCAGACGGAGGAGCGCTTTGTAAAGGATATCCTTGCACCACACCTCGAACCGCAGGGGATCCATGCAATTCCAAAAATCGTAATCACAAAGATCGTCAAGTCTGGTCCCAATTTCGTGGGCGGGCTCAGCAAGGGGTGCTACCAAAGAGTTAAGCGCGAGCTGAGACTGCTACTTGAAGACTCAAGCGCTGTCGCCGTGACTACCATGTTCGACTATTACGGATTGCCTGAGGACTTCCCTGGTCGTCCTAATCCTCGAGGGAATGACTGCTTTGAACGGGTGCGATATGTTGAGCAGCAATTCAGTGATGATATCGGACATGAGAAGTTCATTCCGTACTGCCAGCTTCACGAATTCGAGGCGCTCCTGTTTTCTGAGCCTGAGAAGATCGCGGGCGCGTTCCCAGATGGACCTGATCACACTTTCAGCCTAACTCAAATCGGCGACAGCTTTGCGAGTCCAGAGGAGATCGACGACGGTCTGCAGACACACCCAAGTGCCCGCTTGGAGGGATTGTATTCTCGTTACCGCAAACCGCATTACGGCTCCCTGATTGCTGGCCGAATAGGTATCGAGGCGATGCGAGAGAAATGCTCTCACTTTGGGGATTGGCTGGAGAAGCTCGAGGCTTTCCGAACCTGACCCACCCGATTTCGTCCCTAAGATCGATTATAGTCGCGCCGGATTTGACCCATGACGGGTCAATCATCGGTGGATTTGGCGCACAGGGCGAGGCCGGCGCCGGTCGTCTGAGAGGGAGAAGCAGATTCGCGTTCCGGTCTTTCACAGGCGTGTGCAAAGAGACCACGCAACTCGTCCAGCCTGCGCCTACAGATACTGCAATAGCTTTCATCAAGTTCAATTCCAGTCCATTTTCGACCGAGCGTCTCTGCCGCGACCGCAGTTGTCCCGGAGCCGAGGAATGGATCAAGCACGAGGTCCCCCGGGTCCGTGCTCATCTGTATGAGTTTGCTGATGAGTTCTAGGGGCTTCTGGCTGGGGTGACCACATTTCTCCTTGGATGCGCCCTTGAGACTTGGTATTGAGAGGATGTTGGTCGCATATCGGCCCTTCGAGAGATGCTCAAGTCGGGCTCTCTTATCCTTATACCTCTTGTCACGCAGATACATCTCGATCTTCTTCGCATCGTAGGGGATTCGGACTCTGTCCTTGCGGAACTTGACCTTATCGCTCTTTCTGAGAACAAGAATCATCTCATAGGCTGGGGTGAGGCTGTCGCGCCTTTCGTTGTATCCAACTACTCGATCCCAGATTATCAGGTCGTGAAAGGAGAATCTCTTGCAGACCTGCGACATCAAATGAATGAAGCCGTGCTCACGCTTCCCGAGCTGCCCGAAGATGAAGAACAAACCATCGTCCTTTAGAATGCGCATGCACTGTGAGGTCCAAATTGCGCTCCATTCGAGATATTCAGAAACCTGGTCCCACTGGGTATCCCAGTCTTCATTCAGCACATTGTAATAGGGAGGGTCGGCGATTATGGTTTGCGCCTCGCACGTTGGCAGTTTGGGCAGCTCCTCGATGACATCGCCCTGAATCAGTGCATTCGGCTGAATTATATGCATCTGAAAATGGCTTCCATGTCGCTATGATGCCTGGAAGAGGCCAAGCTGAACGCTATCACCGTGTCGCTAATGATGGATACATTCTTTGAGTCAATGACATAACTGACCTTCTCCAATTTCTGCGCACAACGGCCCAAAAGTGGGGAATCCGACAGTGGGACGCAATGTCGCAGCGGAAGGTGGACAAAGATCATTGCTTGATTTCCGACTGCGCGCTGCTTGTGAGCGATTTTTATCTCCACAGAATAGGTCTTTGCATCTCTTAGGTAATTGGGGACGAGAAGACGATGGCGAGAGAAGCCGTATTTCGTCGCCAGATTCTCAGGCTGAGGACCCGACTCACGGATTATTTGCTCGGTCTCCTCAATACCGTGCTGCAACGGTGAGAAAGCGATCCCCCTCAATCGCTCGAATGCGTCATCTTGCAGCAGATCGATCTTGCACGCTTCCACAACGAGGCGCACAAGCTCACAACCGTATCGGCCCCCCTTGGGTTTGTTGAGAATAACGTCGCGAAGAACAGAGGGGTCCTGAAGCGAGTCCGTGTCGTAGCTAATCTGCCACTCGAGATAATCGCCGTCGGCCATGGAGGCGGTTCTGCAAGCCACGGGTTCGGGCGCGTGACCAGGAACAAGACGCTTGACACTCACCTTACCCGTTGGGGTGGTTATAGGCAGAGTAATCTCGATTCTGTCGCTGAAAGTGGTGTAGTGCAAGCTCAGTCCTATCCGAAGTGCAAAAGCCTAATCTCAAGGTTATAGCTACATTAACCTGTCTCTCGCATATCATCTTCAGTCAACATCGCTGGGCTGTCAAGAGGGTCTTCAATGCTGTGTTTTGGGTGGAGCTCACACGCTATGCCGTCCCACCCCTACCTCGGCATAATCAGTCTGTGGTCGGCCGTGAAGAACTGCCGCGCGCAGAGGTGCGAGACGATTGTCGCGACGATCATGGCCTGGGAGATGATCATGTAAAAAACAACCACTTGGATAGCGACCGCGTCGAATACGTCCGCCCCCGCAATGATCATCCCGGTCATTGCCCCGGGCAGATGAACGATGCCAACGAGTTTTAGCGAGACGAGAGTGGGGCTCAATATGCGCCGTAGCGAGAGTTGCAGGTGCCGCTTGGTCGCCTGCGATGACGTTGCCCCCAGGCAGAGCGCCGCCTCAATCTGACTCCTTTTCGCCGCTATCTCGTCTCTGACCCTCCCGAACGCCAGCGTTCCGACATTGGCGCCCATGCCTATCGCCATGCCGGCGAGCGGAATGAGCTTTCTGGGCTCGGAAGGCACAATCGAGAATCCAACCAGAATGCCCACGGAGACGATCGTCCCAATCGCCATCCCAACGAATGCAATCAGCCAGGCTCTCGGGACGTCCCGAGCAGTTCTGGCGCAAGTCCAGGACCCAATGGCAACCATTACAGACAGCAATGCGACGACCGATTCGATGCTCTTAAGGCCAAAGACATAGTCAAGCACCAGGCCGACAGCCATAAGCTGGAGGAACACGCGGACAGTGCCTATCAGGAAGTCGAGCTCAAGGCCAAGCCCTTGCTTCCGCGAGAGTATCAGAGCAATCGCCACAAAAACGAGCGATAGCGCAATCTCTTTCATCAACGCCTCCTATCTCCGGCTAGCTTTCCAGCGTTCGCTGTTCGGCTATTCACCCTCGCCCAAGAGCTCATCTTTTACAAACAGAGAATGGAGGCTGTGGCCCCTGGCCTCGATATTCTCCCGGCCACCCTCCAGCCTATCCAGAATAGTTATTACCTCAACCACCTTGCAGCCGTGTTCTTCTGCCGCCTCAACCGCCGCAAGCGCCGACCTGCCTGTTGTCGTAACGTCCTCGACAATAACGACATCCGCGCTTTTGGGTAGCGGCCCCTCGATTTGCTGGCCGGTACCATGCTCCTTCGCCTTTTTCCTGACAATGAAGGCATCGACAGGAAAGCCCTCGTCCCAGCTGATCGCAGCCACAGCGCTTGCAATCGGATCGGCGCCAAGCGTCAAGCCACCGATGTAACGGACGTCTATCTCCTTGAGCCGTGAGAGTATTCGCCTCGCGACGAGGTTCAATCCCTCTGCTGAAAGCGTCGTCATCTTGCAGTTGATGTAGTAAGTGCTTTCGCCCCCGGACGAGAGTTTGAAATGACCCCGCTTGAGCGATTTCTCGCGCAGAATCTCGAGCAATCGATTTTTAGAATCCACTTGAATGTCTCCCATTTAACTTTTCATTAGCGTGCCCATACTAAAATCTATATTCAATGCAGACCCGACCCAAGTCAACAGCTCTCGAAGAACTTCCATCCTTTCTCGAATTGCCAGAGAGGGTTGGGAACTTCGCTGCTAGTCGATATTTGATCTCGGGGAGTTTGCATCACAAGTCCTGGAGGTGCTATCTTCTGCGAGGCGCTTATTTGGGCCGGGCAGTTTACGGTGCGGATATTATTTCAACTCGAAGAGGGGCGATCTTAGAATCATGATGTGTCATTGGCCATTCACAACGCTTGTAGTGCTCTCCGACTTGACCGCCGTATGCGGCTGCACGGACCCTGACAAGAGGAGACCGGTCGGCGATCTGAACAATAACTCCGTCTCGGAAGTCTGGAACGGCCCCGTCTTGAGCGGCTTGCGAGAGAGTTTTGAACGTGGTATCGCGCCTCAATTCTGCGACGGCTGTTTCCTCAAGGACGTGCCAACGCAATCGGGCTGCCGGCGGCCGCTGTCCGATGTCGCAGCTGGACCGCAGATTTTGCAGTTTGAGCCTTGCATCCGCTGCAACCTGCGATGCCCCACGCCTCATTGCGAGCTCAACAATAATAGCCAAACGCGGGACAAGGCGCTAGCTTCTATTGATGATTTTTGCCGCGTATTCGACCAGGTTGGGCCAAATATGGAGATACTGCGGCTTTACAACTACGGCGAGAGTTTCCTAAATCCGGCCGCGACCGAGATGATCGCTTATGCAAGAGGGCGCCGTCCCGACATTTACATCGACGCGCATACGAATGGACTGGTCTTCACTACGGACGAGCGACGGAGGCAGCTGGTCGATTGCGGTCTAGATTACCTAGTTTTCAGCATCGACGGCGCGAGCCAGGAATCGTACGCCAGATACCGCCGAGGAGGCGACCTGAGCGTTGTGCTCGACAATCTCGCTGCAATCACAAAGCTTCGCGACCAGAAGAGCTCGACGCGGCTTCGGATATGCTGGCGATACATTCTCTTCAACTGGAATGACAGCGACGATGAGATGAACCGCGCGCTTGAGATGGCCAGAGAGATAGGAGTCGATCAGTTCACGTGGCACCTAAACGGCGCAGACGACGCGCTTAGCAGCGTAAGATTCCGACCGGGGACACCGGATTTCGAGCGGATTCGCCACGGTGTCTGGGATTTTGGTGGTTGGGCGAATGCTCTGGAGGAGAAGATAGACTCGCGCTATCCGTCCCGACTTCTGGCGCAGATTGAGCCGAATGTCTCCCAACTCGTCGCAAGCCCCGGCTCCAGAATCAGTTTTCTAGCAAAAGCGTCAAACGTCGGTAACACCCGCTGGATAGCCGGTGACCGGCAGCAGCGCGGTGTAGTCAGATTGGGCTATCATCTTTTCCGAGGCGGCGAAGCGTGTGGAGACGTGCTTTTTGAAGGGCGAGGCGCGGCGTTTGAGAGCGATGTAAAGGCCGGTGATTCGGTAGAAGTCTGTGTCAATCTAGACGCGCCGAGGCAGCCGGGGGAATACGTGCTGAGACTCGATCTGGTTGACGAGGATATCGATTGGTTCACGTCATTTGGCAGCAAGAGCGTTTGCCTACCACTCATTGTTCAGAATTAGGCGGAGAATCGCGAGGCGCGGACGACGCGATTGGGACCGTACTTCGCGCTTGCCGGAGTTTGACTATTTGTAGCCGTGCTCACCCAGGAGCGGCACGAATACACAGCCGGCGATGTTTTTTCTCTCCAGTTTGCCCTTCTTCTTTTCAAAAAGCGTGAGTGTCTGATACGTAAGGGTTTTACCGATGGGGATAATCATCTTGCCACCCTCAGCAAGCTGCTCAACCAGTGGCTTCGGCGCCTCAGGACAGGCACAGGTCACAATAATCCCATCAAAGGGGCCATTTTCTGGCCACCCAGCGTAGCCGTCCCCTATCCGCACGTGAACGTTCTTGTAGCCGAGCTTGGCAAGTCGCGTCTCGGCGGATTTCCCAAGCGAAGCTATTATCTCGATCGACCAGACGCTCTTCGC
This sequence comes from bacterium, assembly GCA_021160245.1. Lineage (GTDB taxonomy): Bacteria > B130-G9 > B130-G9 > B130-G9 > B130-G9 > JAGHCW01. The sequence goes on from JAGHCW010000213.1 coordinate 11,568, forward strand.
AATCTCCGCAAGAACCGCGGTCTGATAGCCGGAACCGGTCCCGACCTCGAGTACTCTTGAGTCCTTCTCGACCGACAATAGCTGAGTCATCAGAGCGACCATGTAGGGTTGAGAGATGGTCTGCCCCTCGCCAATTGGCAGAGGATGATCGCCGTAGGCCGACCGTCGTCGGCCTTCGGGAACGAAGAGATGCCTCTTGACCGCCTGCATTGCTCGAAGAACTTCGGGGTTCCTGATCCCTCGTGGGAGCAGTTGCTCCTTGACCATTCGCTCTCGCATCAATTCAAAACGCGGCTCATCTTTGCTCTCCTTGGCCCTTACCCCCCATGAGATACTCAGCATGAGACAAATCCCCAGAATTATGACCTGCAGCGTTTCCTTCATAACCCAAACCTCCGCAAATTGCATCCAGACTCGTGAATTATGCTAGCTAATATGGAAGCCGCTAATACATCTCGCATATTATACGATAATCGATATGTAGTTAAGTGGCAAACTAGTGCCGGCCGCTTGCTTGGAAATGGTCAAAGGAGAGCGTGCGTGAAGGCAATTGAGACCCAGCGTCTCTCGCTGTGTGTGCTGGACAAGAGTCCCAAGACGAATGGCATATACAGGGAGATATTCGCCTCAGATCGGATGAATGTGGAGTTCTATACTGAGCCGGAGCCAGCACTGTCATACATCAGAAGCAAGGAGATGGACCTTTGTATCGGCGCCCTTGAGATAGGGGATAGGTTTTTGCTGGAGTTTATACAAGCCGCGAAGCGCCCTGGCCACAATGCTGCGGTTTTGATGATCCACCCCAGATACTGTGCCGAGGACGTGGCTTTTTTTAGGGCATGTGGTGTCCACGTGGCAATACCGTCGGATACAACGCCTCTTGCATATAGGCAGGCCATTCTTGGAGGGATCAATGCCCTCTTCGGACATGAGGTGAGCACAAACCACCCGTCAAACCGGGAGAGGCCCAAGTCGAATCTCAGTATGCCCGACGCACTCGAGCTTGCATTTGATGATATTGTTGACAAAAGAGGGACTCTCGTGGGCCTGCCTGACGCATCTGAGTCGGATATTGCGGCGGACGTGAATATGATGTCGGAGGCAGCGATGCGGATTGACTCTGAAAACGGGCTCATCTCGTTTGCCGAGAGTGTGGAGAAAATAGGCAAGCCAAGAGCCGTCGCCGCCTTGCTCAGACTTGCTGAGAAGAAGTCAAATCCCGAGCAATCTCTTTGGTTTGTCCAACTTATTGCCCTGATTCCCTCATACCCGACAAGGCTCGCGCTGCAGCGACTCGCGAAGACGCACCCGAGCGCCGGACCAAGAAACCTCGCGGCCAAGGAGGGCAAGATTCTGCTTCAGACCCATCCGGTTCTGTTTCATGCAGAGAGACTGCTTGCAGAGAACGCCGCACAATCAAGAGCTAGTGCTATCGCAGTTGCACTTGTAAAAAGTGACAGCAATCTAGCGTTCGGCATATTGACAAGAGCGCTTGTTAGGCATTGTCCGGCCATTCAGAGAGCCTGCATTAAAGGGTTGGGGCATGTTGCCACCGGAGATGCTCTTGAGATGGTCTGCAAGAGGCTCAAGATGTTCAGGCTAGCGCGCGAGACCGCCTTCTTCAAGGACGCTTATGAGCCTCGTCAGCATCTTCTATACCTCGAGTCGCTCGCGGCCATACTTAAGGCGACCGCCCAAAGTCATCCAGAGATTGCTGAGGATATGGCTGCGGACCTAGCATCAGATGACCTTCGCATCCGCTGCAAAGCGATAGAGATCGTCGGTCTATCAGAAAAAACAACCTGCTGTCGGAGGTTGGCCGGAGCCTTCGCCGCACAGGATTGGCGGGTGCGATTGGCAGCCCTGGAGGCGATTGGCGGCTCCTCTGATCCCGATTGCGGACATGAACTCCAGCGATTCTTGGGCGACGCCAACCATATAGTCCGTCAAAAGGCGCTTCAGATTCTTGAGCAGATGAACATGAAGGACGGGCTGAGAGAGGTGCTCCGCACAGATGACCATGTGGCCAAGGCCGCCGCTGCAGCCGCTCTCGGGCGCATGATAGATGATAAGTCCATTCCCGAGCTGATTGCTCTTGCTCTGAACGAGAAGCATGCTGTGGCGCACGAGGCGCTCAAGAGCCTCAGCAGAATTGCGGACCCGGACTCTGTCCGTGATTTGCAGGCGCTGCTTGATAGGTCTGACGATCCTGAGCTCTACGCGGATGCCACTTACTGCATAGGGAGGGTGGGAACTGAATATGCTCTCGATGTGCTCATGCAGTATGCTAGAAAGAACTGCAAGGCTCCGGACTTCAGGTTGCCGCTGCTCATACGAGCGGTTGGCGCCGCGCTAGATGTCATGGCCTGGCGGGTCAGCCCTCAGT
>JAGHCW010000146.1 GCA_021160245.1 bacterium
CTGTCGGCGATGGAGCACCTTTGGGGGGAGCGTAATTTTAAGGGCAGCCTCGTCCTTGCAGGGCAACGAGGCTGGGCTTGCGAGGAGCTTCTAGCCAGATGTGACGACCTATCCACTCGTTGGCCCCTGCGCATGATGGGTTACATCCCAGATGATTCTGTTCCGTCGCTGATCATGGGCGCGCGCATAGCCGTCGTGCCGTCCAGGTATGAGGGATTCGGCCTCACTGGGCTCGAGGCGATGGCGGGCGGAGTTCCTGTGGTCTCGACCAGACGAGGCGCGTTGCCGGAGGTCTATGGCGATGCGGCCGCTTATTTTGAGTGTGGAGATGTTGAGCAGCTGGCGGATGCAATCGAGTCGCTCTGGCTTGACGATGCGCGTCGAGGCGAGTTGATCGCGGGGGGCCTCGAGAGGGCGCGGCTCTTTTCATGGGATAGCACCGCTCGGAAGACGCTGAAGGTCTATCGCATGTTGTGTGGGTCTTAGGGGATGATTCGTTACATTTATCAGAAGAGACTTCTTCGTCTTGCTGCCTGGCTATTTGACGCCTTATGCGGCGGCTTGCAGAGGGTTTGCAGCATGTTGCGGTTGAGGGATAGAGAAGAGAGGCCAATCCCCGACAGGCCTCGCATTGGATTCATTCGACTAGATGGCGTTGGGGACGTAGTCGATGCGCTTGAGGCCGCAAGGGCCATCAAGGCTCGCTTCCCGGAGGGGAGCCTGTGCCTCGTCGTGCGAAAAGAACTGGCGGATTTCGTCAGCAAGCTCGAGTTTGTAGATGAAGTGATCCCGGTGGACCTCGATCTTTATGCCCCCACTCGGGGGTTGTTTTACTCAATCAGAAGCGTTTTTCGGCTTCGCAGATTGCTTCTAAATGGGCGTTTTGACATCGCAATCGAACCGCGTGGCGATCCGCGGATTGTTTTGGCGATGCTTGCGAGCAAGATTCCCCACAGAATTGGCGTTAGATCGGCGGGCGCCGGGCGCTTGCTGACTGCGGCTACGGACTATACTAGAACCATCTTGGAATCACGGCATAACCTCTCGGTCGCGGGCCTGCTGGGGGCGGCGCCTTTGGAAGATGCTTTCCAACTCCAAACGGAGCCTGATGTGTGGCAGTTCCTGGTTCGTGACTACCCAATGCTCATGCGGCCATTCTTTCTAGTGCACTCATCCGGGACAATGCAGTCCAGAATCTGGCCCGTGGAGCGATTCACGGCCGTTGTGGAGGCTATCAGCGCCTCGTATAATCTGCTGCCGGTGATCGATGGAGGGGCTGATGCTGTTGCGGACGCGGCGAAGATAGAGGCTTCAAGCCGAGCGGAAATCCTGAATCTGGCGGGTAAGACCGATCTCATTCAGTTTGCGGCTCTTTCAGAACATGCCCGGCTCTTTGTGGGCAATAACTCAGGGCCAGCGCACATCGCGGCGCTCTCGGGATGCCCATGCGTCGTAGTTTTTGGAGGCGCGAATGATCCATTGGTCTGGAAGCCTCCGGGCGAGCATGTCGTCGCCGTCGCCAACATGCTGGAATGCAGCCCATGTGATCTACGCTACTGTCCCGACCCGCGATGTATGCTCGGGATCAGCGTAGATGATGTTCTTGAGGCAGTTAGAAGGCTTATTGGGTGAGGTTTAATATCCACTGCTGCCTTGAGTGGGCTGGCTTCTCTGCTTTTCCTTCATTCCCCGATGGAATTCGTGTCTTTCAGAAGCTCTATTCTGGCAAATTCCTAGAATGGCGTCATCTGCCATTTTTGGTCAAATCCTCTCTACCCAGCAAGAAGCGCGTTCAATACCGACAAGACATCTCGATTGAATTTCCGGAAGGATGGGCACTTGTCTCGACATTTCTGAAGATCGAAGACTGCGGCAAAACTTGGTTGATCTGGGCCAAGCTCGGCTGGGCAGTCATCATCCGCGTCCAAGAGGACCAAAACACACCTGCATCCTGGCCGAATGAGTCGCGCTTTGGAGATCGTCCTTTCGAGTTCTCCCTCTTTGACGATCTTGTTGCGCTTGACTCGAATCGGTTTCGCAATGGACGCGATTAGTTCATGGCGGTCACGCTCCACCAGAATCCGGCGCAGAATAATAGGAACCGAGGCCACTTCCGATACTCTCATGTTTTGAGCACACCCTTCAAGAACCGGCCCGTATATGACTTCGGGCTCTTAGCGACCTCCTCCGGCGTGCCCGTCGCCACCACATAGCCACCCGCGTCTCCGCCCTCTGGGCCGAGATCGATTATGTGGTCGGCGCATTTTATCATGTCCAGGTTGTGCTCGATGATGACCACCGTGTTGCCGGCGTCAACGAGTTGCGACAGGACGTTGAGCAGCTTGTGGATATCCGCGAAGTGAAGGCCGGTCGTTGGCTCATCGAGGATATAGAGCGTGTCGCCAGTTGCCCGCCTGGAGAGCTCTCTTGCCAGCTTGATCCGCTGCGCCTCGCCCCCAGATAGCGTCGTCGCCGGCTGACCAAGTCTGATATAGCCGAGGCCGACGTCAAATAGCGTCTGAAACTTCTCTCTCAAACGCGGGATGGGTTCAAAAAACTTGAGCGCCTCCTCAACCGACATCTCCAGCACCTCGGATATATTCCGCCCCTTATAGCGGACCTCGAGCGTCTCGCGGTTGAAACGCATGCCGTCGCATTCATCGCAGGTTACATATATGTCCGGCAGAAAGTGCATCTCTATCTTGATGTGACCGCCGCC
>JAGHCW010000019.1 GCA_021160245.1 bacterium
GCCTTGGCCAGCATTGGGTTAATCACGAGAGATAGGTCGCAATCACTCTCCTCAAATAGAATCTCGCCCTCTCCTGCCGGATGGTTCTGCGGGTCATCGCCGGGACAAACATACTCGGACGCCGTCGCCCCAATCATGCAGAGGCCCGTCGCGCCATCGCTGCTGAACGTTGCGCTCGCAACACCCGAGCCGTCCGTATTAGCCTCAAACTGCTGCTGCCCACTGCCCGTGAAAGTTGCGCCGTCCAAGTCGATGACGAAAACCACTTTCTCACCTGGGACAGGCTCGTCGTTCATTGTCAGCATCGCCGTCGCCGTAACCTCGGTTCCATCGCACTTCGCCGTCGAAGGCGCATTCACCGTGATGAGGCAGACATTGGATTTGAAGGCTAGCGCAGCGGCGCCTTTAATAAAACTGTCGGTCCCGGGGCACTTCCGGTCCGCCACTCCCTGTATGGTGCAAACACCTACGCCGCCAGAGCTAGTCAAATTGGCCGTTGCTATGCCATCTGCGCCCGTAACGGCCACAAATTCATTCGATGACGACTCTATAAAGGTGGCGCCAAGAAGGTCAGTTGATAGGGCAACTGATATGCCCGGCTTAACCAAGGGCTCGCCATTCACATTCGCGGTGATTGAGAGAGCGATACTATCACTCCCATCTGCCCTTGCTACGGTCTTATCCGGAGTAATAGCTACCTCACAGACATTGGGTTTGAAGCTTACATAGGCATTATCATTCGTCTCCTGCCCAACGCAGAGCTGCGAGGTCTGCGCATTGATCGTGCATGGGCCATAATAGCCACTGCTTGCAAGAATTACAGAAACGACACCATTCTCATCGCTATATGCCTTGGCGGTATCATTGCCCGTGCTTTCAAATGCAACAGTTGAGGCAAACAAATTCCCCTCTGTGCATTTCGCGGTGAATACTACCTCGACGCCGGCCCCTGCTGGATTCCCATTAATGCTCAAGGTACCAGTTATAGTTACGGGTTCTCCAGTTGCATCTGCGACGTCTGGCTCCGCCTTAAGGGCGAGCTGGCACAGATTGTCGCTGAATTTCACCTGAATCTCATCGCTCTTGAGGGGTTCATCATCGCCAGGGCATTTGAAACCAGCAACGGTGCCTACTAACCGGCACGTCCCTGTCTGCTTGCTGCCAAACTTGAAGGTTATCCTTCCGTTCTCGTCAGTCATCAGATCAATGGCGGGCTGATCGCTTGGCGCGAAATAACCGCCCTGGAACTGCTCATCGTTGGCGTCCAGAAGTCTCAGCTCGATTCGCTTTGAAGCAACCGGTGCATTATTCAAAACCAACTCGCCAGTCGCCTCGATCTGCGACTCCGGCTGACCGTCGGAGCGCGCATTCGCCTTGTCAACTGTGAAGGTGAGTGAACACTCGTTCCGGCGGAACGTCATCAACTTGCTGTCCGCCGCATGGTCTTCTGTCCCTGGACACACCTCAGTTGCCTTTGCATCTATTCTGCAGCTATCATCGAAACCAAAGCTCGATATGTTGACGACGACCTTCCCATCCGCGCCGGTATAGACCGAGGCCGTTGATTTGCCGGTCTCGGCAAAATAGACCTGCCTTGTTAGGGTCGGCTCCGAGCCAAGAAGGTCGATTTTAAAGTCAATCTGCTTATTAGCTAGCGGCTCAGAGTTCATCGTAAGAAGAGCAGTTGCCTGTATCTCATCCAAGCCGTCGGCAAGAGCTGTGTTCGGATTTACGGTAAGCTCCAGCTTGCAGATATTCGTCTGGAAGGTCACGAACTTGCTATCCGACGCAAACTCATCGGTCGTTCCCTCGCACGGCTCTTGCGCAGTAGCGATTATCTCACACTGGCCCTTGAAGGCATCGCTTAATACGCCTGCTGCGACCTTTCCTTCCTCATCAGTATAAGATGTCAAAGTCTCAGTGTTGGTGTCGGCGAAGTAAACTGTCTTGTTAGTATCGCTTCGATCGTATTCGAGGCTGAATTTAACCTGCGCATTCACCAGCGGCTCCGAGTTCACCAATAGAGTTGCGGTCGCTAGTATCTCGTCCTTGCCATCGGCCAGGGCTGTGTTCGGATCAACGATGAGTTCCAACTCACAGATGTTGGCTGGTCTCGCCTTGAAATCAACGTACTTGCAAGCGTCAGAGTCTTCCATTTCCGTTCCGGAAGGACACTCATAATCGGTATTCACGCACAGATTGAACGTGCCCATTTCCTGTGAACAGGCCCTGACGGTGACCTCACCACTTGAATTTGTTGTTCCACTACTTATGTCTTTGTCAAACTTTAGGGAGGCACTTGGCCCGCTGGTGGTCGAGCTACCCGAAAATTCCAGTAACTCACCTACGACGGGCTCTCCACTGTAAAGCAGTTTGGCCGTTGCCGTCACAAAACTATCATCGGTCGATATCGCGTCAGCATAAGCGGTTGTCTTGTCAGTCGTCAGCTGCAGAGTACAGCGATACATCGGATTTGCGACAAAATTGATTGTAACCGCATTGCTATTGGCGCCTCCTGACGAGGCGCGCAGCATATAGCCATTGAGGGACTCGCTGGTTACTACACAGCTGGCGACGCCCATGGAATCAGTGAAGACCTCAACTACGGTCGCTCCAGCCTGGAAATCATCTAGGTCAATATCGCTGTCGGCAAGTGGAAGCGGCATTCGCATTGCCTCGGCAGGCAGGAATTTACCGATCTCCCGGTCCTGGACACGATTATTGAGCTCAGGTCTTGTGATCACCGGATTCATTGGGTCAAGGTTCAGGAATCCTGGCTTGCCCGAGACGACCTCGCGGCTCTCCACCGGTCTGTTGTTGGGCGTCATTGGCGACGCCCGCCTCGCGCCTATAGATGAATTGCGTTCAATCGCAAAAGGCTGGACCACACTTCCCCCGGCTATTCCCTTCAATGAAGCCGCCTTTGAGGTTGCTTGAATAACCTGGATCAACACAAACTGCACGCTCTGGTCAGCGAGCGCCATGTTGTATGCGTCTTTCAATGTGGCAGTAATCTCGATTGTTCTAAAAACGGGCGTCTGGGAGGGATAGGCTGACAAGGTAAGATCAACACCTTCCGGCCCAGTCTTTGAATCACCATCGCCTCCACCCTTGCTGCAGCCGCTCAGGTTCCAAACCGTCACGCTTATGACCGCAAACCCCACAAGAAGGAGTAAAGCTACAAGCGGGCTACGTTTCATGCCAGCATTCCTCCCTATCTAAAGTATCGAACCAATCTCAAAACTCGAAGCGTCATCTATAATAAATTGCTGTCAAATCCTAAGTTACCAAGAGACCACTATGTCGGCCGTTCCAGAATCGGTGCGCTCGTCAAAATAGCCGTCCGAGTCGATGATATGATACCGATAGCCCGTGGTCATCGTCAATGCGACAGGAAGCCACTCACCACCTTCGATTGCATAACCCAGGCCCGCCTTCAGCGTCGCGCCCCACGCGCTACTATCGCTATTGAGATACTCCGCATAGGGAATCCACTCTCCGGAACCGTAGGCAAACACCCCTGTCTCTCCCAGAGGCAATGCGCCCTTCAGCCCAAGGCCGCCCGCATACATCTCGTCCTCGAGCATACTCGATCCTGTCTGCGGCCACTCGCCAAGTCCTCTCGAGAGTCTGTACTTCCGATAGCGGTAGTCAATGAAGGCGCCAAGATATGGAATGATGCGATAGCACACATCGACTTTCACATCAGTAATATCCAGAGAGCAGCCTATGTAGTCTGCGCTCAAACCAAGGCCGGATGAATCGTAGGCATCCAAATCGCCAAAATACGTCGAGACATTGAACTCAAAATTGTCCCAAAAACTCTCCGTGTTCGCGATCTGAACGCTCAGCATAGGGCCTGCAAGCAGACCGTCAAAATAAACATCAAAATCCTCGAATTGAAGCTCTGTATCGGTCATGAATAGTGTCTTGACGCCAAACGTGAATGTAAACCTATCGGTATCCCTTTCCTGAACGGCTCTCTTTTGGGAAAGACCGATACAGGGAACCAGCAGAAGGCAAACAAGAGCGAAAGCCCATAGCCGGCGATTCTTCATCTAAATCTCCTTTCACTTTCTGCGTTCACGCGCTTTTGCTCGCAGTTCACACCCACTATCGGAGAACGTAGCGAGGTGTAAGGAATATCGCTACACATGAACAAAAACACTCAAACTATAGCCATTACAATCTCGCCAGCCCTCGACCCGACTAGATCAACTTACACAACATCTTGCGATTGCTAGCTCATCCATCCCCACATCCCGACATCCACAACCAAAATGCTGCAAATGCAACTTTTATGGGCAAGTTCAACCATCGGAGCGAAAGTATAGAACAGTGAATCTCTCCGTGTCAACCATAAAATACCAAAGGAATCTCTCAATTCAGGAAAATTGGCAATAAACCAGCATCGGCAAAGCGCGATCCCGTGCCACAACAAGGGTCTTGTTTTCTTAGTTGAATCGCTGCACCCGTTGCCATAACCTGACTATTATGTTTGATAGCCGGAGGACAGGGAATCGTTCTGATCCCTATTGAGACCTGAACATAAGGAGAGCAAATGGCCAAATCAAGACTCTATTTCGCATCCGCAAGGAACACCAAGTGGCTATATCAGGATAGTCTGCCTGGCAAGTTCGAGCGGATGCTTTCGACATTCGACTTCGAAAGATACATCAAGAAGGATGAATGGGTCGCGGTCAAGATCCATTGGGGCTCTGAGGGGGCATTCAGACCGATTAGGGCGACCTTCATCCGAAAGACAGTTGATCGAATCAAGGCCGCCGGGGCCGATCCGTTCATCACTGAGACGGTGCGCATCCCCGGACTTGATTACCTGCACGTCGCCAACTACAACGGCATCAGCCAAGAAACTTGTGGCGCGCCTCTTGTTCTCGCCGACGGACTCTATGGAACCGATAACATTCTCGTTGCGTCCGGTCCAATAATCGGCGAGGTTGCCGTTGCATCCGTGATACACGACGTCCCGGCAATGGTCGTTCTCTCCCATTTCAAGGGGCATATCCAGTCGAGTTTCGGAGGCGCTCTGAAACATATATCAATGGGTGGCGTCAGCGCTCGTCATCGCGCAAAGAAAGGCGCCGGACGCGGCGGAATGCACTGCTTGACGCCCGACCGGATAGCCTGGGACAAGAAACTATGCACGTTCTGCATGGCCTGCGTCGAGGTCTGCCCCAGAAAGGCCCTTAGCATCGAAAAAAAGAAACTCAGGATTGACGAGAATCTCTGCTGGGCGTGCGGCAGATGCGCAAGAGTCTGCGAGACGGGAGCGCTTTCCGACCCAATCGATCCCGAGGATTTCCAGAGGCGCCTCATCGAGGGGGCAAAAGGCGTGCTATCAACATTTGAGAAAAACAAGATCATCTATGTCAACGTCATGCTGGATATTCAGCCCGAGTGCGACTGCATGCCCGGCGCAGACGTCTCCATCGTTCAGGACATCGGCATCCTTATAGGAGACGACCCCGTCGCAATCGACCAAGCCTCGCTCGATATGGTCAACGCTTCCGCGCCTCTACCAAACTCCCTCGCCTCAGACCTCGGCCTGAAACCCGGAGGCAAGCTGCTGGCCGATCTACATAGACCAGACCCGCAGTTCGGCATAGACGAGGCGGTGAGGCTGGGGCTTGGCAGCAGAGAATATGAGATCGTGAAGCTAGATGAGTGTTGATCCTGCGACTCAAAGGGCATTCATTCGTTGTTTCTGCGATTTGACGGTGTCATGAATCCACATTCGAACGAGGGACCTCAGCGGACAGTGAATATCTCGGCGTTTTTGATGCCGGAAACTGAGATAACCCAAAAGTTGTCCCAGGCGGACGGGTGTTCACAATGCTATTCGATCACTGCGGTAGAGCTCGTTATTGAGGCGAATCGGGAATTGGCACGCTGCGAGACGGAGGGACGTAGTGTCGTCCGGGAGCAGCTAGTCGTCCTAACCGGATGAAGCGCCACGCCCTTCTAAAGCACCTTGCCCAACAAGAATGCCAGATCTTCAGAGAGGGGCAAAACATACAATCTTTTGGAATCCTGCGAACCGGATGACCTCATCAATCCCACGGCATAAAGAGCTACTCAATCGGCTCGTGCGCAAAATCTGCAAGGACCTCGGCGTGGAGGCCCCTTGGTCAAAATGAAGTTCAGTGGCAGGCTGGAAAGCCAACTGTCAATCATATAACGGCGGCTAGAGGGCCCGCTATTTGGGCAGCTGCTCGGCTGTTGCGAAGAAGGCGTCGTAATGGCGGAGCATATATAGCCCGTCAGTGAATTGACCCAACGAGGGCTGCACCGCCTCCCCTTGCACGAGGCGCACAAGGTCGAACGCTTGGTCCGCGCCGGCCGCGATGGCAAGCAGAATGCCGCTGCCAAATCGCGGATTGATCTCGGTCAACTTGAGATCGCCCTGACCGTCCAGGATGCCCTGAATGACCGCCGGGCCCCGTAAGCCAAGCGCCTCGGCCACGCTCGCAACGAGCTCGATGAATTGCTCATTCAGAACGGTCCTTGCCTTGAAAACCTCGCCATCCCGGACATAAAGCCGCTCGCGGGGCACGACGGATAGGGCCTTGCCATTGAAATCCGAGAGCGTGTCGAACGAATACTCGATCCCGGGCAGAAACTCCTGAAGTATCGGGTCTGGGACCCGTTTGAGCCAGAAATCGAGCTCCTCGGCGCTGTTGATCCTATGGACCCCCTTGCCGCCGATGCCGCGTCTGGGCTTGATCAGAATCGGCCAATCCGGCCTCGGTTCGGACGCGAAGAACTCCGACGGAAGCCAGCTAGTCGGCGTTGGAAATCTCCTTTCAACAAAGTATTGATAGGTTCTCAGTTTGTCGTCACAGATTCCGATCGCATCCGGGTCTGAGACAACGGGCCTTATGCCAGCCGCCATCAATCGCTCAGTGGCGGCCGCGAGAACAGGCAAGTCCTTGTCGATTGAAGGGATGATCGCCGAGATGTCGCGCCTCGTGCAGATGCCAAGCAGGTGGTCGATGAAGCCGGGGCTATTCAAGGCAGGAACGACCTCATACTCGTCGCCCGCAAAGAGCGCCGCCGAAAGAGCCGACATATCAGCGGCAATGACCTTTCCGCCACCGCGCCTCGCGAGCGCCTTCTGAAACGCTCTGACCAGGTCTGCTCGCCAGTTTGCGCTCAGAATGAGTATGTTGGTCTTCTGATTCATCATTCCCAATGATCCTCCCGCGGCGTCAGCATGGTTTCAAGTTCCGCATCGCCCGCTAGACGAATACGATCTCCTCTTTAAGAGGCGTGAGGTTCTCGCAGCTATTCTCCCCGACGATGTAGGTATTCTCCAGCCCAACTCCACCGAGCGCCTCGAAGAAGAACTTCGGCTCGACGGCCAGAACGTGCGAGGGGATGAGCTCCATATCCGACCGGCCGGCAAGCACAGGTAGTTCATCAACCTCAAGCCCTATCCCATGGCCGACAAATCCCACGTTGCTCCCGGGAACGCCCATGAATCCCAACTTGAAAGGGGAACTCTCCGCAATCGACATCGCGGCCATATATACATCAGCAGTGTTAATACCCGCTTTCAGCATGGATTCGACCTTGTGGATGATCTCCCGCGCGACGTTGTGTGCGTCTTTCAATTCATCGCTTAAACCGTCTATGGCGAAGACCCTCGTGAGGTCCACGTGATAGCCGCCGTAGCCGATTACAAGGTCAACCATGATTGGCTCTTTTGGCATTATGCTCTTGTCTCCCGCCCCGATAGGCATCGCCGGCGACTGGCCTTGTGACCCAACCGGTCCATCGAAGAAAGACGTTATGCAGGCGCTAGCGCCAGAGACGATGGGGTCCGTGAATGAATTGGCTATCCACCTTCTTATCCTGAAGGCCCCCTGATGGCCGGCGAGGCGCGACGCTCTTTGGATTTCGGCTGCGAGCTCAAACTCGGCCATGCCCGGTCGGATCATCCCGGGTATCTGGTTGAAGACTTCACATGCAATCTCGCCAGTCTTTCTCAACATGCTCTTCTCATAGTCTGTCTTAACGGCGCGGCACATCAAGATGAGCTTGGAGACGTCCACGAAGTCGGCTTGAGGAAAGTGCTTCTTGAGCCTCTCAAAGACGCCTACCGGCAGAACATCCTTCTCAATTCCGACGACGGAGCCAAGCTCGATGCCTGCTTCCGAAACCAGTGATGGAAGCTCGGAGTATCTATTGAGTCGAACCACCTTTCCAAACGAGACCTCGGCCTCGGCTCGCGCAAAACTCCTGCGAACAAAGACTGCCGGCTCCCCCTCGGAGGGCACGCACAGCACGCCGTCCTGAACGGCGCCGGACAAATAGAACATGTCCGCGCCCTGAAGTATAAACGTCGAATCAATCGAATTTGCTCTTAAGAGCTCTTGGAATCTGGACACATGTGCCCGAATCTCATCACGCGGAACGTTTTCCATAAATCCTCCTCGGAACGGTCGATCATAAGCAGTCAATCTGGTTGAGACTCTAAGCAATAGAATCAAAAGCTCAAAGCTTTTCGGGTAATCAAGAAGCCTTCCCAATTCCGAGCTAGCCAACTGCTCCGGCGTCAAAGACCTCTCCGATAGCGGCGCTAGATTGATTTAGAACGAGATCGATTGTCTCCCCAGATTCCATAAATCTCGATGATGACTTGACATTCCGGTTCGTATGCTCCACCTTATGACTGACGGGTCAGTCAGAATAATAACTAATCCATGGTGAATCGTGGCTGAGCAAAAACAACGAGGCAGGCCGAGGTTGAATCCCGACGCCCGAAGAAGCCAGATACTGGACATGGCAACGAGAGTCTTTTCCGAAAGCGGATATGGGGGCTCCGACATGCAGGGGATTGCGGATGCGCTGGGGATAGCCAAGGGGACAATCTACCTCTATTTCAATAGCAAGAAGGAACTATTTTTAGCGGCAACTCTGCGGGCAATTGAGAATCTTGCCAACACCATCAAGAGAGAGGTCAAGACTGCGTCGGGGCCGCTTGAGAAGATAAGGGCCATCATAGGGGCCCATTTGCGCTTCTCTAGCGAGAACCGAGATCTGGCGGAGATCATAGCGCGAGAGCGAGGGGAGTTTCTTGCCCATGCGGAGGAGACCTACTACAAAGTCTTCTCAGAAAATACAAAGTATTTGGAGGAGATACTCCGCTACGGCATAACCGATGGTATTTTTCGAGATACTGACGTCGAACAGACAACGGCCATTCTTGCGAATCTGCTCGCCGGCACGATCTTCACACACACCTTGAGACAAGGGAGGAATGAGACTGGCCCTTCCACTGACGCGATAACAGATTTTCTTTTGAATAGCATTCTTTACGAGAGGAATATACTGTGAAAATACTCTTGGTTTATCCAAAATGCCCCGATACATTCTGGGGCTTCAAGCATGCTCTGAAGTTCATCTCCAAGAAGGCAGCTCAGCCTCCTCTGGGCTTGCTGACCGTTGCGGCCATGCTCCCGAATAATTGGGAGAAGA
>JAGHCW010000007.1 GCA_021160245.1 bacterium
AATTTCCGGCGAGAATGGTGGGCATTCCGACAAGCCAAGGCGCCGCTGTCGCGGGCACACACGCATCGGTGCAAATACTCCTAATTTCGCTGCTGTCGCGGCAATTACCGTGGGATTCGCGAACGAGCTACACGCCCCCAATGGCAATATATTGACCAGAGGCTCACTATCCATATACCGTATAGCCGGTCCGATGGGACCTATTCCCGCTCTCTCATCATCCGGTCCGTCGCTCTCGTCGGCAACGTACTTCACGGGTAATTTCTGCTGCAGAATACTCACGTACTCGTTGATCTTGACCCTGTCACCTTCGTACCTGGATAGGCACACCTGGCTCGCTTTTCGAGCCCGGAGCCTTTGGCGCAGACCAGATTCCCTCCATCACCTCAAACAGCCTGCCTCAGCCACTAGCCTCCGGCCCCGCGAAACCGGAGCCCGCGCACGGATACTCGCCGTGCAGCTGATGTTGGAATATCCAAATCGGGCCTGATGTCAAGATGATTAGTGCGACCGAATAATCATGTTGATTTGGGTACCTGAGGCATTCAATTGGACCCAGTTGGCGCTTCTTTATTATCGGCAAGACATTTTCATCTCTGCCGAATGCAGTTCCATCGGGGTAGGACAATTACACGAACTTCCCAATCGCACCCATTATTGGGATTTGACAGAGATTGCGACATAGAGTCTAATCTGCATAGCCATGATACGGGTTGTCATGGGGTATCGTTAGAAGAAAACAGAGCGAGAATCGCACCGATTCTTCCACGCTCAGAAAGGTGACGAATATGCGAATGAGAGTCTCACTATCATTATTCAGTGTTTTGCTAATTCTGCTCGCTATCGGGAGCCCATGTCGGGGGCTGCAGTTCAATATCGTGGGACCGAGAGCAATGGGGCTTGGGGGGGCTTATGTGGCCGTTTGCAGAGATTCAAGCGCCATATATTGGAATCCAGCGGCGCTTGCATTGGCTCCGAGCTTTGAGGCGCGTGTGCCGGCGGGAGTGCGGATTGGTCTTCCGGATGGTCTGCTTACGGCGATCAAGGATGCTTACGATCTCGGCGTCGCACGAGACGAAATCATCAACTCCCCGGAAAAGGTTGGTGAGCTTCGCGATCTCTTGGGCAGAATAGGCGATATGGAACTGGGCGTTTCCGCGGATGCAATGGGCGGTCTATTTGCGAACGTGAAGTATCTTGGAGTATCGCTCACAGAATCAGCTCAGATGAGCGTTTTTGCCAATATCGACAGGGAGAACGTTGATGTCGGCGTGGGCAGTCCAAATTCAATGCGGAACAACGAGAGCATGATTAACGCTATGGCCTTGGAATCGAGAGAATTCGCGCTGACTTATGCGAGCTCCGTGATTCCTGGAGGTGAGTTTGGCATCGGCCCTCTCAAGGCGAATCTCGTTCTTGGCATGGCCGCAAGGGTGATAAATGGCCGGACTTACTATCTTCACGAGGAGCTCTGGGACTATGATCTCGAAGGCCATAAGATACAAGATGCGATTGAGGAGTTCACCAGCGAGAACGAGTTTGATGAGACGGAGTTCTCTGCGGATCTTGGCGCCTTGCTGACGCTTGGGGATCGTGCAAGTGTTGGTCTGACGGCCAAGAACATCACTGAGCCCAAATTCGGCTATGGCATTGACGGCGAGAAGAAGGGAGACGTGCGGCTCGATGCTCAGTATCGCCTTGGGGCTGCTTTCCGGCCGTTGAAGAACTGGCTCATCGCGGCTGACGTTGACCTTGCAGAGAACGACTCGGGCATTGAGGGCTATTCATATCGGACGATCTCCATCGGGACTGAGGTGAATCTTGTAAACAACCTCGTTGCCTTCAGGCTTGGCGCTTATGACAACATGGCAGAGAAGAGCAGACCGTTTGTAACCGGTGGCTTCGGTCTCTCCGCGAAGTTCGTTACATTCGACATTGCGGGCGGCTTTGGAACGTCCAGCGACGATGATTACTCACTCTCCGCGTCGCTTGGGGCAAAGCTCTAAGCGAATTGACGCAAGCGGCTCTGGCTTTTTTGGGAGTGCGGAGGCCCAGACTCCGCTTTCATTGGTGGTAGCTTGATGCCACTCTCTCATAAATTGCCTTCTTAACCTTCTTCTTAGAACTCGACATTGACAGTCAGAATATACGGTCGCATTCTTGGCCCTCATTGCAGTATGAGAATCTCTGCATATTGACTTTGGGGTGTGTGATTTTGGCTCAGGAAAAGGCAGCGGAATTGGCTGCAACGGATCGGCGCGAACTGCGGTTCAGAGAAGATAGTTCGAATTGGCTATTGTCAGAGACCGGACAGCCTCCCTGCAATGCGGCGTGCCCAGCGGGCGTCAATGCAAAGGCCTATGTCTCTCTAATCGCCGAGGGGAGATTCGACGAGGCGCTAGCGGTTGTTCGGGAACGGTTGCCGATGCCGGGGGTCATTGGTCGCATCTGCAGCCGGCCGTGCGAATCCGAATGCGTTCGAGGGCAATTCGACGATCCGATAGCCATCTGTGCGCTCAAGCGCTTTGTTGGGGACTACGACCTTCGCGTAGGAACGCATCGAGCCACTCATAATTCTCCGAAAAGAAAGGAGAAAGTGGCCGTTATTGGGGCCGGGCCATGCGGTTTGACTGCCGCTCTGAATCTTGCGCGACAGGGCTTCTGCACCACGATATTTGACTTGTTTGGGAGACCCGGAGGCATGCTTCTAGCTGGCATCCCGTCATTCAGACTCCCTCGCGACATTCTTGCATACGAAATAGACGACATCCTGCGCTCAGGTATTGAGCTAAAACGCAGCATTTGTGTTGGGCAAGACGTGGGGATTACGGAGCTCTTTGATCAGGGCTATAAAGCCGTGCTCATAGCATCAGGCGCTCACAAAGGCATGCGACTTCGCGTTCCCGGCGACGATCTCGACGGTGTGATAGATGCCATCTCGTTCCTAAATGGCGTCAACCTACATGGCAAAAAGGAGGTTGGCAAAAGAGTTGTGATCATCGGTGGCGGCGATTCCGCTATTGATTCTGCAAGAACCGCCTTGCGGCTTGGCGCGGAGGAGGTGCGGATACTCTATCGAAGATCACGAACTGAGATGCCGGCCAGGGATTATGAGATTGACGAGGCGCTTCAAGAGGGCATTAAGATCGACTTGCTTGTTGCGCCGGTTCGGGTTCACGGCCTGGACGGCCAAGTCTCTGCGATTGAGCTGACAAGAATGCAGCTTGGAGAGCCTGATGAGAGCGGGCGAAGACGTCCGATTCCGATAAAGGGCAGCGAGTTCAACCTCGCATGTGACACCGTCATCGGAGCGCTCGGGCAAAAGCCGGACTTGACAGTGACTGAAGGCCTATCAGGGCTTGAAACGACGAGTTGGGGCACAATCCAAGCCGATGACCCAACCTGCGCCACGTCAATTCCCGGCCTTTTTGCGGCCGGCGACGTCGTCACGGGCGCAGCCACGGCTGTCGAGGCGATTGGTGCGGCACATCGCGCGTCAATGGGGATGGCCACATTTATTGAGAGCGGCACGCCATCCATTTTGGGCAAATTGCGACGTTCGGTTCCTGTGAAGTTCGAGATAATTAGCGAGCCGCAAGTACGAGCCAGCAGAGTGAAGGTCCCCGTGGTCAATGCTGCGAATAGGGCAAGCAATTTCGATGAGGTCGAGAAGGCATACAGCACGAAGGCGGCAAAAGAGGAGGCATCAAGATGCCTTCTGTGCGGCGATTGCCTGGCCTGCAAGCTCTGCGCGAGCGAGTGCGAGGGTCGGTATGTCGCAATGCTCCCTGATCTTCAGGATCGAGGCGCCGCTTGGGTTAAGGCGGAGCTATTGAAGGTCCCGATGGCTCTCCGGGATGAGCTAGTCGCCGATGGGCCAAAGAGCGCAGCCTTAATGGACCGTGATGGCAAAGAACATAGGAAGACGATTGTCCAGATAACGGCCGCCCAAGACGAGCTGGTCTGCATAGGCTGCGGCCTATGTGAGGAGATGTGCGGATATTGCGCCATACGAATAACCTACAGCCGCGAGAGGGGAGCATTCGTCCCGACGATTGAGACCGCCTACTGCAGGGGCTGCGGCAGTTGCATCGCCAATTGCCCGACCGGGGCGCTTGACCAGTCGCATTTTTCTAACGGCCATCTTCAGGAAAGGATACTCTCGGCAAAAGAGACGATCGTCATATCTTGCATTTGGGAAAAGTCGCGACGTCCCGATGAATACGCGGCATTACAGGATAGACTTGGGGAGAACGCCTGCTTCGTGGACTTGATGTGCGCGGGAAGGTTGCCGATGTGGCTTCTGCTCGAGGCGCTTGAGAGAGGCGCGAAGCGGCTGATCATCTTGGGCTGTGATGATGACGAATGTCGTTACGGATCGAGCGATCGTGTTCGTGAAGCGATATCCAGGATTAAAACTGTGCTTCAGATGCTCGGATCGGACCCTGACAGAATTGTGATGATGAACTTTTCGGAGCGATAATCGATGACGGATACTAAGACCGGCAGTAATCGAGAGATGATGATGTCCATTGGCCGAATGCAGGCTCGGGATGGCAACTCTCAGAGCCGGCTCTCATGGCATGACAGAAACCTCAAGGTGGCTGAATGCGGCCCAATAGTCTATTTCGTCGGCTGCTTGCCTTATGCGGACGTTCTCTTTGGGGGCCATGTCGAGACTGGTTTGCTCGAAATCCCAAGAGCTGCCGTCCGATTGCTCAATCTCCTCGGGATTGAGCCCGTTGTGATGCCCTCGGAGGTCTGCTGCGGCCTCGACTTTCATCTGACGGGTGATAACGAGACATTTGAGTCGCTGGCTAGACAGAATGTGGAGCATATCAGGAAAACAGGCGCCAAGACGATTCTCACGACCTGCGGCGACGGCGCTTTCATGCTCAGAAAGTATCCATCTCTCGGCTTCGACCACGGCTGCGAGGTGATGCACGTCGCGGAGTTCGCGGCGAACAGGTTGGACGAAATCAAGATTCCCGAAGGGACCGGCATCTTGCCATCCTGCACAACGGGTCCTTGCGGCGACTCGGGGCCCATAAATACATCGGCCTTATCCAAATTACTCGGTAAGGGTGTAGTCGATCTTTCCCAAGCCATTGGCGGGCCGTTTGAGTGCGCAGCCGGCGGATGGCTACCAGCGAACTCAGACGAGAGCCGGAAGCTCGAAGGCTTTATCGCGGCTGCAGTTGAGATGAACTGCGATAGGATTTACACCGCGTGCCCGAGGATGCTCTTGAGCTTGAGATATACTATGCGCCCCGGCGCATGGCACAGATCATCCGTCGAATTGCAGGACCTAACGGTCGCGCTGGCGCGTCTATGGGAGGCGAGGCAGCGATGACTGATTGCAGGCTCAAGTCTCATCCAATACTCGACATTCCGGCGGCTTCAGAGTTCGATTTTACGTTCGACGGCCAGACGATTCGGGCGAAAAGAGGCGAGGTCATCTCGTCCGCTCTGTTTGCCGCTGGCATAAAGATTTTCGGCCATCACCAAAGAGACGGCGCGCCTCAGGGGATATTCTGCGCAAATGGTCAGTGCTCGCAGTGCATGGTCATAGCCGACGGCAAGCCGGTGAAAGCCTGCATGACGCTAGCTGCGCCCGGCATGATGGTCTCAAGCTGCGAGGGCATGCCTGAGCTTCCCCACAAGGACGCCCCAGTTGCCTTCCGGACCGTTGAGACAATTGAAACCGATATCCTGATAATAGGCGGAGGCCCGTCCGGCCTGAGGGCGGCGATTGAGCTCGGCCAGCATAATATCAAGACCTTACTCATTGACGATAAGATGACGCTTGGAGGAAAGCTGACGCTTCAAACACACGCTTTCTTCGGCTCCATAGACGACTGCTTTGCCGGCACTAGAGGCCACGAGATAGGGCAAATTCTCGCTGGCATGGTGGCCAAGCAAGAGAGTGTCGAGGTCTTTACGGGCGCAACGGCCGTTGGAGTTTTCGCCGACAAGAGAGTCGGCATCCAACACGGCTCACGATACGTCCTGGTCAGCCCCAAGGCCATCTTGGTTGCCACCGGCGCGAGGGAGAAGAGCCTGGCTTTCCCCGGATGCGACCTCCCCGGCGTTTACGGCGCTGGCGCCTTTCAGACACTCGTGAACCGCGACCTCGTCCGCCCAACCGACCGGCTCTTCATCGTTGGTGGAGGCAACGTCGGCCTAATTGCGGCATATCATGCGATACAGGCGGGCATACAAGTCGTCGGTCTGGTTGAGGCGCTGCCCAAGTGTGGTGGTTATAAGGTTCATCTGGACAAGATACTCAGGCTCGGAGTGCCAGTCTGGACCTCCCACACAGTCCTGCGCGCGTTCGGCAAGACCGAGGTTAATGCAGTTGAGATGGCTGCCATCGATGAGCGTTTTAGGACGATTGACGGGACATCCCGCAAGATCGACGTTGACACCGTCCTAATAGCCGTTGGCCTCGCTGGCCTCGATGAGCTCTACAAGATGGCCAAACGGGCTGGTATCCCTGTCCTTGCATCAGGCGACGCGAAGGAGATTGCCGAGGCGAGCGCCGCGATGTTCTCCGGGCGGCTCGCGGGACGGAAGTTGCTGGAGATGCTCGGAAAACCGACGTTTGTGCCGGAGACTTGGGAGCCGCTGATGGCGACGCTCCAGAGCAAGCCTGGGATGACGAACATCGAGAAGCCGAAGCCACAAAACGCTCTGGTTTATCCCGTTATTCGCT
Organism: bacterium; assembly: GCA_021160245.1. Classification (GTDB taxonomy): domain Bacteria; phylum B130-G9; class B130-G9; order B130-G9; family B130-G9; genus JAGHCW01. Next base: position 6,716 of record JAGHCW010000007.1, read on the forward strand.
GCTATGAAGAGATACCATGTAATCCCTGCACTCAGGTCTGTCCTCACAATTCGATAAGGCTTAAGGGCGACGAGATCACATCCTTACCCGAGCTCGCCGGCGAATGCACCGGCTGCGGGCGGTGCGTCTCCATCTGCCCAGGACTTGCGATCACGCTCGTGATGGAGGACTATGACGACGCCAAGCAGTCTGCTCTTGTGATTATGCCTTGCGAGCTCGACTCTGCTCCGTTTTTGCGAAATCGCATCGTCACCACGACTGATCTTGAGGGCCGGGCAGTCGGCGAGGGTCGGGTGATTGCGGTTAGAAAATCGCCGGTGCTGGATAGACGAGACCTGCTGATGGTCGAGGTCCCGTTCGAGCAGCGACTTGAGGTGGCGGGCTTCATGGTTCAGCAGCCCTCGCAGGATTTTGAGAGAGCGCCCGAGGAAGCCGATGGGGATATCATTGTTTGCCGCTGTGAACGCATAACCAAGCGTGAGATCGCCAGAGAAATACGCAATGGCGCGAGGGATATGAACCAGTTGAAGGCAAGGCTCAGAACAGGAATGGGCGCTTGCGGAGGCAAGACCTGCACGGAGCTAATAGAGCGCATCTTCAAAGAGGAGGGCGTGCCTCTTGACGATGTGACTGCGCCCACGGAGAGGCCGCTTTTGGCCGAGGTTCCGCTCTCTGTGCTCGCCTGCATGGATGAGGACGACGAATGAACGCTTACGACGCGATAGTTATCGGTGGTGGCAGCGTAGGCCTCCCGACCGCGGTCTTCCTCGCCCAAGAGAAACTCAAGGTCCTCGTCATCGACAAACACCCATCCTGCGGACAGGGCCAGAACAAGGCCGCGATTGGCGGTGTCCGAGCCACTCATTCCGACCCGGCCAAAATAAAACTCTGCCTCGAGAGCCTCGACATTTACTCAAATTGGGCCGACACGTTCGGCGACGACATCGGCTGGAAGATGGGCGGCTACTGCTTCCCCGTTTTTCGTGAGGCCGAGGAGAGCATGCTAAAGGGGATATTGCCCATCCAAAAGGAGTTCGGCCTCAACATCGATTGGGTTGACGCCGACACTATTCGGGAGGTCATCCCGGGTATCAACGAGAACGGCCTGATCGGTGGAACTTATTCACCGGAGGATGGCCAGGTCTGCTCCCTTCAGGTCACTTACGCGATGGTGAGGATAGGCAAATCGCTCGGTTGTGACTTCAAGTTCAACGAGAAAGTCACCAGCATAACTCACGACAAAGGAAAGGTCTGTGGCGTCCAGACAGACAAGGGGCACTACGCCGCGCCTATCGTGGTCAACGCCGCCGGGGCATTCGCTAGGCAGCTAGGCGAAGCGCTTGGCCTCGACATACCCGTTAATCCCGATAGCCACGAGGCAGGCATATCAGCGCCGGTCAAGGACTTTCTCGCACCGCTTGTCGTTGACCTCAGGCCCGGCCCGGACGGAAGGAGCTCCAACTTCTACTTCGGCCAGAACCACGAGGGCGCATTTATCTTCTGCTACACGCCGTCAACTCTCTTCGCCGGGACCGACCGCCGCTGCACGTCCGAATTCGCGCCCAGCATCGCCCAGCGGCTCATCGACCTGATACCGCGACTCAAGAACCTCTTGGTGCGGCGTCTCTGGCGCGGTCTCTATCCCATGACGCCCGATGGTTCACCGATTGTCAGTGCCGTCCGCGAGTTCCCAGGCCTCTATCTGGCGGTCGGAATGTGCGGTCAGGGCTTCATGCTCGGACCCGGCGTGGGCCGCAACCTCGCCAGCCTCATCGTCCACGGCAAACCCATAATCGATGCCGACATCCTCGCCCAGCTCTCCTTCTACCGCGACTTCCACGCCGCCGCGGAGGAGGCGCTGAAGTAGCGGCGAGGACAGCCGCAGCTTGCCTTTCGCCGACAATCGGCGCTTTGTGGTGGTCGAATTCCTTGACGCGAAGAGTACTCTTGGCTAATAATTATGCCAGATAGAACCACTTGGCTAGAAGGAAAACTATGGATCAGATCACTCTGCAGAAAGATGCGGGCCTGGCCGATTTCCAGGCGGCGATCCGCGTGCGGCTGGGCAACCGTCTGAAGAAGATGATTCTCTTTGGCTCTCGGGCGAGGGGTGATAACGATCCGGATTCGGACTACGACATTCCGGTCGTTCTCGATGAGGTTACTACGGAAGGTCAACCACATCGTTGAGAACGTTGCCGGTGATTGCGTCTTTGAATATAGCAGGCTCTTCCCGGCGGTTGCCAACTCGGAGGAGCGATTCAAGAATGATTTGTATGAGTCTTTATTGATCAATGTAAAAAAGGAGCAGAAATAACCATGCTGAACTTGGGAGTCATCGGCACATCACGCAAGGAAAACGAACGTCGGATACCTATCCACCTTGACCACGTACCTCGCATCCCCAATGAGTTCCGCCGCCAGCTGCTGTTTGAGAAAGGCTACGGCGAGCGCATGGGCGTGTCAGACGCCCACCTTGCAGCACAGAGCGGAGGACTGGCGGAGCGACGAGTTCTGCTTGAAGAGAGCGACGTGGTGCTTCTCAACAAGCCGGTTAACGAGGATTTTGCCCAGATTCGCGAAGGCGGGATTTTTTGGGGATGGCCCCATTGCGTGCAGAAGAGGGCTATCACACAGATCGCCATCGACAGAAAACTGACGGTAATCGCCTTTGAGGCCATGTTCAACTGGACTGAGCTGGGGGCGCGCGGAACGCACACTTTCTACAGGAATAACGAGATGGCAGGCTACTGTAGTGTTTTACATGCCCTTGCCTTAATGGGCATTGACGGTTATTACGACCGACATCGTCGCGTCGTGGTGCTGAGTTTTGGGAGTGTGAGCCGTGGAGCTCTCCATGCGCTGAAAGGCAGGGGATTCAACGATATCATTGTTTACACACAACGGCCCATCCACCTGTTACACGATCAGATACTTGGCTGCCACTACGCGCAGCTGCGCCGTAGCGGCCCTGGAGAGTCGCAGCCAATTGCCCAAGAGAGGGATGGATCCCAACGGCCGCTTATCGAGGCCTTGGCCGAGGCGGATATTATCGTCAACGGCATCCTACAGGACACCGACAACCCGCTGATGTACTTTGAACCGGACGAGTTGGCCCGGCTGAAGGCCGGCTCTCTGATAATCGATGTGAGTTGCGATGAGGGGATCGGCTTCCCATTCGCTAAGCCAACCACGTTTGAGAAGCCAATGTTCGAGGTTGGACACTGCCACTACTATGCGGTCGATCACACGCCGACTTACTTATGGGAGAGCGCATCCAGGGAGATCTCGGCCGCTCTATTGCCATATCTGCATGTGGTGTTAGGTGGACCAGAGCATTGGGCGAAAAGCGAAACCATCCGGCGCGCCATTGAGGTCCGGGAAGGCGTGGTCCAGAATCCGAAAATACTCAGCTTCCAGCACCGTTCTGCTGAATACCCTCATCCGGTTATGGACTGACTTGTGGATTTCGTCATCCCCTTTTGGATACTACTCGGACTAGTTCTCTACATTTACTTCTGTTACCCCGTCGGCATCTAGATTATCTCGAAAGCGAGACCGTTCGCGGTCCGCAGGCAAATCATCACGGCCGCAATTTCAGTAGTCATTTACTTACATCGGAGAGACATCGATCGAGTAGCAGCTCGAGAACGCGTTAGCGCTTGACTATCTCAAGGAAAACTTGAGGTTATCGTCGTGTTCGACGGCTCAACAGACCGGACAGAAAAGATCGCACGCATTTTGAGGCCCCTGGCGTTAAGGTGATCGCCCTTCCATCGAATATGGGCAAGAGCGAGTCGCAGAATGCGGGCGCCGCTGAAGCCCAAGCCGATCTGGCGGCGCCAGAGGAAATCGCCCGGGCAATCACGAACTATCTCGTCAACGAGGAACCAGTTGACTCTCCGGAGAGTGACAGTGATACCTCGGAGCTATCGTCCAGAGAGGAAGACAACCGGAAAGGCCAGCCTCGATAACAGGTCATTTGTGTCCCTCCACAAGCTGCCTACTCGCCGCTCTTAATTTTCCCGAGCGTTATTTTATCAACGGCGAAGCTGAGCTCTCTGGTGTCTGGGGAATGGCCGACGGGGCACGATGTGTATAGTAGGCCGGTGTGCCAATGAGATGTGTTGTTTGTGGTTCTGAGATGGTGGAGACACGGACGGACCTTCCTTTCAAGGTGGGGCCGTCGTCAATCGTGATCATCAAGGGGCTCCCGGTTCATTCCTGCACGAGATGCCAGGAGTTTGCGCTCGACGACCCGGTCATGGAGAAGGTTGATAAGATACTTGGTTCGGTTGACGAGTCGATGGAGCTTGAGGTCGTCCACTTCGCCGCGTGACTTGGGACTCCTAATAGGCATTCTCGATGGAGACGGGTCAAACCTCAACCTCGATCTGCTGAACGCCGAGATGCGAGGCAGGCCTCTGAACGGTTCTTCGTCCGCCCCTTTGGGGCATTAGAACATCCAAGCCAAAAAAAACGCCCCGCACCCAAGGCGGGCACGAGGCGTTTTGATTTGCTTTCCTATGGGCGCTAGTCTATGCGTCCAGGATACTGTCAACTTCCTCTTTGTCGAGGTCCATAACGCATGGGATGCCAGTAATGGCCTCACATTCCTTGGTTAGGCTTGCGAGGTCGTTGCGGTTCACGTGCTCTAGGGTGAACTTCCTTGCTCCGCACATTAGCTGACGGATTCCCTGGGCAAGTCTCTCATAGTAGGTATAGACGCCGATGGCTCCGGTCGGGATATCGTCGAACTTATCGCCCCATTTTTCCCGCAGATCGGGAGCGGTAACGAATATCTCGTCTTTCGATAGTCCAAAGCGCTCGATGAAGACCGGCATATCGCCCTGATCGAGTCGCTTGCCGATGGTTTTTCCGACCATTGCCGCCGCAAGTGGCGAACGGGCCATACCGACTAGCTTCGTATAAGGCGCGCCGAGCGCGAGTGCCTTGAATATCTGATCCTCAAATGTGAAGCCGCCTGCAAACGCAATATCCGGGACATGTTCGCCCTTGCTAGCTAGTCTCTCGCAGTACTGGTGTGTGAGAGAGTGAATCTCAAGCGATGGGATGCCCCACTCGTTCATCATCCGCCATGGGCTCATGCCCGTGCCGCCGCCTGCGCCATCAACTGTGAGGAGGTCGATCTCCGCCATTGACGCGAACTTGACCGCCCTGGCCAGATCGGCCGGCCGATAGGCGCCCGTCTTCAGGAAGACGCGCTTCGCGCCTGCGTTTCTGAGCTCCTCAACTCTACTCAGGAAGCCGTCCTTCTCAACCATGCCGAGGCGCGAATGGCGCTCGAACTCACGGAACGACCCGCGCTTGAATGCCTCGATTACTACTGGGTTGGTCGGATTCGGCATAACAACGTAGCCCCGCTTGTAAAGCAGCTGAGCCTTCTCGAGGCTCTTCAGTTTAACCTCACCGCCGATGTCCTTTGCGCCTTGTCCCCACTTGAGCTCAACAGTCTGGACGCCACATTTTCTGAGGCCATATTCTTGTATTCCAAGCCTAGTGTCTTCTACGTTAGCCTGAAGGACGATGTCCCCGTAGCCTCCGCGTTGCCAGTCGAAGAATGTCTTGATTCTCCACTCCAGGTCCGGAGCCTTGACAACTTTGCCGTTCTCAATAACCGACTCAACGTCCATACCGACGACATTCTCGCCAATTGTGATGATCGTGCCGGCGAGCGCGGAGCCGATGGCGATACCTTCCCAGTTGATCTTTGCGATGTTAGTGGAACCGAGGCCCGGTATCACAAATGGAAGCTTGAGCTTGAGGGGATTCTTCTTCCCGACCTGGGTCTCTAGGTTGACGTTGGGGAAGAGAGCCTTGTCGCTATCGGGCTCGATGCCTACGGCGCCGACGGCAGTACCCATGATGTTGAGGTAGGAATAATCAACGGGATAGTCCTTCTCGGCCGCAGTAGTGATGATACCGAATGGCTGAGGGTAGATCACCTCGTGCCCTCGATAGGCGGATTTGCCGATCTCACACATCCCTACGCAACCGTCAATACACGTTGCACACATTCCGCTGATAGGACTGACAGAACCCTCCGTTCTGTTCTTGGTGAGGGTAGCGGCAGTGGCATTCAGTTTGGTTAAGGTCATTTGCTCCTCCTAAGGATTTCCAGCAAAGAGAAACTTGCTCTCAGATTAGTCAATTCTTCCAAATGTCTAGGCTTGTACTTTCTTCTTCTTCTCTGCTCTAAAAGGCCCTGTCAACTCACAAGCCGCGCAGGGATCAAGGAAACACATCTTCTCGTCATATGTATCCAGACACGGCGCCTCAAGATTCAAACAGCCGCTGCAGACGGTGGTCTCAGCATTCGGTCCTTGGCATCGCAGTTCGCAGCACGGACAGATATACATGCACGCTCCACAGAGTCGGCAGACATCTGATGTCTTGTCGAACGGCGTCGTGATGACCATATCTTTGCCTCTCTCGGCAAATCCTATTGCTCCCGCCATCATCTGCTCGTTGCACATTCTCACGCAGAGCCCGCAGTGGATACATTCCCCATGCTCAGGCACGAATCTGCACTTGGTTACACCGAACTTCGATGCGAGGTCTTGAATAGTCTTGGAGCTGGGTACCGTTGCGATCATCAGCTCAATGATCAGCTTCCTTTGATTGATTACCCTTTGGGTGTTGGAATGGACGATAAGGCCGTCTTCCGCCGGATACGTACATGAGGTTACGATCTTCGACCGCGGCGGCTTACCAATCTCCACAATGCAGAGCCTGCAAGCGCCCAACGGAGTCAACCCGTCGTTGTGACAGAGCGTCGGAACCTCGATGCCGAGGAACCTAATCGCCTCAAGTAGGGTGGTGCCCTTTTCCACCTCTACATCAAGTCCGTCAATTGTCAATTTGGGCATTATGTTTTCTCCTCCTTAAACAACGTTGATTGCGTCGAACTTGCAGGCCTCAACGCAGGCGCCGCATTTGATGCACGTCTTGGTGTCGATTACGTGAGTCTGCTTCTTCTCACCGGAAATCGAGTCGGTGGGGCATACTCGCTTGCACGCGCCGCACCCGATGCACTTATCTTCAAGGATGCTATATGTAATTAGCTCCTTGCAGAAGCCTGCCGGACACCGCTTCTCCTTTATGTGAGCATCGTATTCATCCCTGAAGTAACGGATGGTGGACAACGTCGGGTTCGCGGCTGTTTGTCCAAGCCCGCACATCGAGGTATCCTTGACCATTATCGCCAATTCCTCTAGGAGCTCAACGTCCCCTTCTTTGCCTTTGCCGTTACAGATGTTCGTCAGTATTTCGAGCATTCGCTCCAGGCCCTTCCTGCATGTGAAGCACTTTCCACAAGACTCACCTGCAAGGAAGTTGGTGAAATAACGAGCTACGTCAACCATGCACGTATCCTCGTCCATCACAATGAGGCCACCCGAGCCCATCATGGAGCCAACGCTGGCGAGACTATCGTAGTCAATCGGCAGGTCTAGCATCGATTCGGGCAGACATCCACCAGAAGGTCCTCCCGTCTGAACGGCCTTGAATTTCTTGCCCCCGAGAATGCCTTCCCCAATCCCAAAGACAATTTCCCGGACGGTGATCCCCATCGGGACCTCAACGAGGCCAGTGTTGTTGATCTTGCCCACGAGCGAGAATATCTTGGTCCCTTTACTACCCTCGGTCCCAACCGAGGCGAACCACGCGCCGCCCTTACGAATGATCTGCGGCACATTCACCCATGTCTCGACGTTATTGATGTTTGTCGGCTTGCCCCAAAGTCCTTTCTGGGCAGGGAAAGGTGGACGCTGCCTGGGCCGTCCGACTTGCCCCTCAATGGACCGAATAAGCGCTGATTCCTCGCCACAAACAAAAGCCCCGGCGCCTATAGCCACTGACAGCTTGAAGTTGAATCCGCTTCCCAGAATGTCATCACCCAGAAGCCCCATATCTTCAGCCTGCTTGATCGCCTTCTTCATGCGCTCAACCGCCAGAGGATATTCCATTCTGACGTAGACGAAGCCCTTTTCGGCGCCAATGGCCTTGGCGCCAATCGCCATGCCCTCGATCACAGCATGGGGGTCCGCCTCAAGCACACTTCTGTCCATGAACGCTCCCGGATCGCCCTCATCAGCGTTGCAGATGAGATACTTTGGCGAATTGGGCTGCTCTTTGCAGACCTGCCACTTACGGGCAGTCGGGAAGCCGGCGCCACCGCGCCCCCGAAGCCCAGATATCCTAATCTGCTCGATTATCTGCTCAGGCGACATCTCCGTAAGCGACTTGGCAAGACCTAGATAGCCGTCAAACGCTATATAATCCTCGATCTTCTCTGGATTGATCCTGCCTCTATTGCGCAGAGCCACAAGCTTCTGGTACTTGAAGAACTCAATGTCCTTCATGGCCGGTATCGGCGTTTTCTTCCGATGTGGTGTGTACATCAGAGTTGGAACAGGCCGACCCTTTAGGCAATGCTCCTCCACGAGAAATGGAACGTCCTGAACCTTAAGACGCTGATAGAATATCCCCTCGGGCTCAAAAAGCACCAAAGGCCCATTCTCACAGAATCCATTACAGCCTGTTGGGACAACGTCGATCTCTTCCTGAAGGCCGTGCTTCTCGATCTCCTTCTGGAACGTCTCCATGATGTCGAAGGCGCCGGCCGAGACGCAGCCTGTCCCCGTGCATACAAGGATATGTGTTCTTTGAGCTTTCAATGTTACTTTCCTTTTCCTATATGTTTAAGTCACATTGCATGCATAATCCGATCATCAGCCCATTGTCTCCGAACCAACACCCAGTGCGTATTCCGGCACGGGCTCGCCCTTTAGAACGTGGCTCTCGAATATCTCTCTCACTTTTTCCCGGGTTAGGTCAATGTATTTAACGGGAGGGCTAAATCGGTACTCGACTGCCATCATCGGCTCCTTGCTGCAAAGACCAGCGCAGCCGGAAGACGTGGCAATCACGTCATCTAAATGATGCTGCATAATGAGTTGCAAGACCTCGTCCATAATCTCCCGAGCTCCTGCGGTAATCCCACAGGTACCCATGAACACGGTCACTTTGGCCCTTGCCGTCCCCTCCCTCAAGAGGACCGTCCGTTGGGCCTCGCCCTTTATCCTCTTGAGGTCCTCAACTGTCAGCTTAGTCATCTTCAGCTCCTTGATCAGTCACTCTTACTCAATTCAATTTGAACAAGACCTTTGGTATATACATTTCCTCTCTTCTGTTCAAGTGTTATCATGCGCAAAATATCTAGGCGAATCACTGGACTCATTTCCCAGCATTTGCCAGTCTTTTTCGTGGGATGTTTGTTCAATGGTGTGTGATGCTTGTGATGATCAACCAATGATTGGTGTTTGGATAATGAAGTGGTAGGCAATATCCCTGTTCTCTTGAGGGCTTGGTGTTCGAAAGTTAGCTGTTCAACCGCGCGCCACTCCATTTTACAGGGAAGTTAGGACAGACCTCTGGCCCGGGAATATCCACAGAGTTGTCTTGTACAGACAATTATGGTAGTTGTAACCATTAGATTGAGGTTCATTGATAGGGCGCAATCTAATTGGAGGCCGGATACTCATATCGATTTGCGGGAGCTAGCCCTTTGGCTTGTAGCATTTGCGCGCTATGCTCAGACATGTAGTATTGTAGATGGGCCTTTTAGAATCGTGAACCAGAATTCAAGAGCATCAAGCGAAGGGAACTAGAACCACGCAATGACACAGATATCAGAGGCAAGAAAGGGGATAATAACGCCCCAGATGGCACAAGTCGCGAAGGACGAGGCGCGCGATCCTGAGTTGATCCGCGATCGTGTTGCGTCCGGCCGCATTGTAATCCCCTGCAATAAGAGACGAGCTCATAACCGGCTTTGCGGCATTGGCAAGGGGCTCTCGACGAAGGTGAATGCCAATCTTGGGACTTCCCCGGATTGTGTGGACATCGGGCTAGAGGTCGAAAAGGTCAAAGTAGCGGTCGATGCAGGCGCCGACACAGTGATGGATTTGAGCACCGGGGGCGACCTTTCTGCGACGCTCAGGGCGGTGCTAGACGCATCAGAGGTCATTGTCGGGACGGTACCAATCTACGAGGCCGCGGTCCGCTCCTCGCGCACTGGCGCCGGCGTTGTGCGGCTAAAACCGGATGATATGTTCGAGGCCATAGAGAACCACTGTGAAGCCGGAGTTGACTTCATAACCGTGCATTCGGGGGTCACATGGAATGTAGTCCAGACGATGATGCACCAGGGCCGGGTGACGGATATCGTCAGCCGAGGCGGCTCATTCCTTGCCAGTTGGATGCTCTTCAATGATCAAGAGAATCCTCTTTTTACGCAGTTCGATCGTCTTCTATCGATTGCGAAGAAGTATGATGTAACGCTCAGTCTTGGAGATGGTCTTCGGCCAGGCTCGCTTGCGGACTCAACGGACCGCGCGCAGATATCGGAGCTTTTGACAATCGGGGAGCTCCAAAAGAGGGCCCTTGATGCCGAAGTGCAGTGTATGATCGAGGGGCCAGGACACATACCAATTGCCGACATCGAGGCGAACGTACGGATTCAGAAGAAGGCCTGCAACGAGGCGCCTTTTTATGTGCTAGGTCCTCTAGTTACGGACATAGCGCCCGGCTGGGACCACGTTGTATGCGCAATCGGCGGCGCGCTTGCAGCATCCTATGGCGCCGACTACCTCTGCTACGTAACTCCCTCCGAACACCTTGCATTGCCGGATGTCGAGGGCGTCAGGGCTGGCGTCATAGTAACCAAGATAGCAGCCCACGCAGCCGACATCGCAAAGGGCGTGCCTGGCGCCTTGAAGAGAGATGCTGAGATGGCCGCCGCGAGGCGCGATCTTGACTGGATGAGGCAGCGAGAATGTGCGCTCGATAAAAGAACCTTTGATACTATTCGAGAGGGATCCCCTCCCTCAACCGAGGACGTCTGCACGATGTGCGGTGAGTACTGTGCGATTAAGGGTCTGAGAGATGTTATGGAGAAAAAGAAAGAGGAGAGCAAGTGATGATCTTTGATGGTCTCGATTTGGGACCTTCAAGTAGTCTTTGTAGCATCCTCATTATAGGAGGGCTGCCTCCAGCTTGTCGGGGTCCATTCTGATGACGTTCGGACAGCTAATAGTTGGTATCCAGAGCTGGTGGACCGCTAACGCTCCACTGCAGGGCAAGATGATCGCGACGATTCTCCTGCTCGTGGTCATATTCCTCCTGCGTTCTTTCGGATTGCTCGCGATTAGAAGGAACGTAGATGATACTACCCAAGGCTATATCTGGCGCCGACGGGTGACGCATGTCACTTCTGCCCTTGCAATAGTCTGTGTTGGATTCATGTGGATTGATACGCTCCGGTCGATGGCGGCGTTTCTCGGGATACTCGGCGCCGGCCTCGCGGTCGCGATGCGAGACCTCATTATGAATGTGGTTGGATGGATATTCATCCACTGGCGGCGTCCTTTCTCCATTGGCGACAGAATAGAGATAGCGGGCCACGCCGGTGACGTCATTGACTTGAACCTCTTCCAATTCACGCTGCTTGAGGTGGGAAATTGGGTTGAGGCCGATCACAGCACGGGACGCATAATTCACGTGCCCACAGCCAAGGTCCTCTCGGAGCCGCTGGCGAACTATACGAAGGGCTTTGCCTATATCTGGAACGAGCTCCGCATCCAGATTACATTCGAAAGCGACTGGCGACTGGCCAAGACCATTCTCCTGATGATCGCATCGAAGACATTAACGGACATCACGGCGGATGCCAGGGAGCAGATCAAGCTCGCCTCAAAGCGCTATATGATATTTTTCAGAAAACTTGCGCCTATTGTATATACAAGAGTTCGAGATAGCGGAGTTGAGCTGACGATTCGCTACTTAACGCACCCGAGGCAACGCAGGACGACGGAGCACAGGCTCTGGGAGGCCATTCTCATTGAATTCGCGAAGTACGACAACATCGACTTCGCGTATCCCACGACAAGATTTTATCGACAGTCTGAGAGTCAGGATCGGGCAACTAAAGAGAACACACAGATAACTGATAAGGAGTGATTGGGATAGCAATATGACGCCAGAAACTGCGACGAATAAGCCCGGTAAAGACGAATGCGCCGATTCCGCTGAACTGGCCGGCGAAGAACATCGCTCTCGGCCGACGGCTCTTGCACTAGGAGGGCTTGATAACACGGCAGGGGCCGGTCTTCTTCCTGACGTTAGAACAATCGAGATGCTCGGTCTTTTTGCCCTCGGAATCCCGACGGCCACGACTATTCAGACGCCGGACAGCGTGCTTGAGGTCTCTCGAGCGAATCCCAGACAGCTACGACGAGCGCTGAGGGTAACGCTTAACTCGTTTGACTTGGCTGGTATAAAGACCGGGCTTTTGAGCAGCGAGGTCATTGTCGATGCCATTGCCGGCGATCTGACATCCCTCTTCAAAGGCATTCTCGTTGTGGACCCCGTGCTTGTGTCCTCCGATGGCAAGCAATTGCTGAACTTTCAGGGACGCTCAACTCTAATCAAGAAGCTGTTCCCGATTACGAGCGTTGTAACACCGAATGTCGATGAGGCGGGATTGTTCTGCGATACAAAGATCGATTCCCCAAGAGACGTCGAGCACGTTGCCGCATCGCTTCTGAAACTGGGGCCGAAAACTGTCGTCGTCAAATGTAGCGGGCGGTTTGGAGGCGCGGATTATTTTATGACAGAAGATTCCGCTGGGGAGTGGATACCCGCTCAGACCGAGCTTGCGATGCAGGAATCCGAGATTCACACCCACGGGACCGGCTGCTTTCACTCAGCCGCGCTTCTCTCGCTATTGCTTTTGGGCAAGAATATAAAGGAAGCGGCGCAGAAGGCCAAGCTCCTCACCGAGTGCGCGATATTAACCTCCCGAAAGATCAAGGGCTTTGAATCGCGCCTCATCGACCACTTCGCGCTTGAGCCCAGCGTGCGAGAGTGCCTCCGCGGGGATTGAGCCCCCAAATCCCCTTACTTACGAACGACCAGACAGCCAGATATCATGTCATGGAGGGCTTGCTTGCGAGCTGTGAATCCAGCCATCAAGAAGCCAATTGAGAAAAGCATATATGATAGGACCTTGCCGAAGTGCCGTCCAGTCGCACGGAGAAAGGAAATTCGGCCACCCTCGAGGTCCGTAACGACGAGACCCAATGCCATCTTCCCGAGCGTGGCTTGAGCCGACGAGCTCTCCATCAAAGCGAAGTAGAGCCAGTAAATGAGAAGACCAAGCAGACGAAAACTGCTGCCATCCTCGCCAAATTCCAAGACTGTTGAACCGGAGATTGAGTCCAGCGCATAGAATACTATCATCAAAACGAACACGTCGATAGAGAATGCTATAAAACGCCGCCAGAAGCCCGCGTAGGCAACATAATCCCCAGAATGATCCCAGAGCACCTCTCCGGGCGCTTCGTGCATTGGCATCTGCGGCGATTGAATCGGGCGCCTCCCCTGTTCATCTTTTGCTTCGGCCCGTATCCTCTCCAGCTCGCGCTTGGCCTTCTCGTGAGCTTCGCGGATTTCACGGCGTTTCTCTTCGTCCATCTTTCATGCTCCTGAATACCGGACCAGCCCCACAAGACCACGGAAAGCGCATTTGGCCACTCTCTCGAAATGCACAAGGCCCGCTCCGGGCCAATTGTGATCTGCTCTCCGACCAGAACCTACGTTTTCTATTCTAGCATGTCAAATGGAAGCCGGCGGCGACGTTCCGCTCTCCATGCAGCTGATTATAGAGCGCAACGGCTTTTTCTGTAGGTTCGGCGAGGAGCTCAATGCCGAGGGATTCGAGCTGTCTCTTGAAGCGCTCGGGGACCTTCATGAGGCCATAGACGCCGGTGCCGAGGATGAGAATATCGGGCTTGGCTGCGGCGATGTCTGCGATGTCCTCGACGCAGATTGAGTGGCCTTCTCTTCGCCACCATTCGGGGACCACGACGCCGTCGATGATCTTCAAGTCCGCCGTGTATTGACGGCCGCCGATGATCATCAAGCCGAATCTTTGTGAATCGATCATCTGCGCCTCGCGAGGCGGCGAAAGCAACTTAGCGCGAAGTGGGTTTACTGCCCAGTGCGCCCGGGGCCGGCTCTAGTTCCTAATGTTACTGATCTTACCGTCCCTGAAATCGAGGTTGATGCTCTTCCGGTCGAGCCAATAGCCCCAGCTGTCGCTCTTGATACTCGGAGTTCTGTGCGTCGGCGGGTATCCGTAAGCCATTAGCACAGCATCCTTACTCATGCCAACGGCAATCGTCCCTTTCTTTATGTTCTCCTGCTCCATCTTGGTGAACTTGTGGAAGGGGCCGTCCTTCGCCATGGGGTCAGTTTCCGAGAAGTATCGATCGAAAAGAGCCCGAATGCTCACGTTAGTGTACTTCGGCACATGATAGATCGTAAAAAGAGTCTGCGTTTTCTCCTCATTGAATCTGATCTTGCCATCACCGAGGCTGATTATCATCACCTTTGACCCCACGGGCAGTATCGCGCCTCGATGGTAGTTAGTTGAGAGGATTTTGATGGGTCTCTCGTACCAGATATTGACCTTTGTGAAGAAGGTCTTGCTCTCCGGGCTCTCCGCGCACAAAGCCGAGAACGCGAACAGGCTGACCAATACGACCACAAGAGCACACAGCATATTCTTGTTCATCATCTACCTCGCTATCCTCAAATGATCTGAGTTGGCACTGCCCCTTATTTGAGCAGCGTCTTCTATTATTTAACCAATTCTATGACGACTTCGTGTCGTGGGCTCGATCATAGCACGGCTTTATCTCTAGGGTCAAAGACAGATCGGGCGCCGGGCTGGTTTAACGAGTCAGGACGACCGACGCCTTTTTGCCGAGGCAATTGAACCGGACGCACTCGATTCTCTCGATGCTCGCCGGCTCGGTTCTCTCGCAAAGTCTTAGACCATGCGGATTGTCCTTTATTGGGCACGCGTAGCGGAGCTGGCCCTTGAGCATCAGGGCGGCTGCCGCGCAATGAAAGCCCGTGCCGATCATCGTGCTGCCAAAAATAGGAGAGTATCCAGCGGCATAAACATCACGCCAGTCAAGGCCCCGGTAGGGACTCTCGCTTCCCGCCATGCCGTCGGCGTCAACCATGCGAATATCCGGCCTCTTCGCTATCTCCTTTGTGTCGAACGTGGATGCCGATGCGAATCTGCAATGTGGCTTGTCTGTCGGCTGCCTCGTAACGAGGAAGAAGACCGCTCCCTCTCCTGGCGCCGCAATCGGCGTCTCTGAGAAGTCAAATTGCCTGATTCGTCCGTCATTTGCGATTCTCAGCTTTTGAGCGCTGATGTGCTCCATAACGGTGTGGGTCTCATCAACGCCGCCTACGAGGACGTAATCGCACCGACCCTCAGCAAGCCACGCCTCGGCCGCGATGAGCGCCTCGTGAAAGGAAAAAGCGAACTGCGTTAGCGTTGTGCAGGGGCCGCGACTATCCAAGACCTTTGCGATATAGAAGGTCGCCGTATTGTGGACTGAGTGAGAGAATAGTTTTGGAGATACGTTGTTGTCCCCATAATCTATGACGTTATCTAAGAACCCGAAGGTGGTCGAGTGGGGCCCGAGAGCTGACGCCATAATGATCCCGAGTGAAGAGGAGCCGGCCTCGAAGATAACGCCGCTATCCTGTACTGCGTCCCACGCCGCTAAAACAGCCATCCTGCAGAATCTATCGGCCCGGCGGAAGCCCTTCAGAACTGACTTGTCCTTGAGTATATGCTCGGGTACGCGATAGGCCGGGATGCTCCCTTTCAGAGCGGTAGATTTACTCATCTGAGGAGGCGCAAAGCCTTGACGTAGTGAAGTGTCGAGGGAGGCGAGACCGCGCCCGCCGGTGAAAACCACGCCCATCCCAGCGATATTCATGCCCTTCAATTGAGAACTCATCATTCGGCCGAGGCGATAACTAGCGCCGAGTTGTTGCCCCCGAACGCAAGTGACGTCGAGACAGCATAACGGCCAGCTATTGGAGTTCTCTCGGAGACGGGGCTTATGCCTATCTCTTCGTCCTGGCAATTGAATCCAGCGCTTGCGGGTATCCAACCCACGTCAAGGGCAGCAGTGGTAAAAACGGCTTCCAGGCCGCCTGCCGCGCCGAGTGTATGGCCCGTGAAACCCTTCGTCGAGAGGAATTTTGTGCCCTTCCCAAATACTTTGGTGAAGACCGCGCCCTCGATTTTATCATTATCTAGCGTCGCCGTGCCGTGAGCGTTGACAAATGACACATCATCGGGTTTGATGTTCGCCTCATTAAGGGCGGTTCGCAAGGCCGATTCGAGACCAGTGCCGTCTGGCCGAGGCGCGGTGAGATGATATGCGTCGCTCGATGAGCCGTATCCCATAAGATAACGCTTGGGTTTGGCTCCCCGCGCGGAATAGACAGCCTCGCTTTCAAGAACCAAGACGCCGGCGCCCTCCCCGAGATTCAGGCCCTTCCGGTTGCGATCATACGGGGCGCAGAGTGACTCGCTTAAGATTCCAAGCGAGGCGAAGCCGGAGAGCGCGATGAGGTTTAGCTCGTCCGAACCGCCGGCCACAGCAACGTCGCAAACGTCATTTCTCAGCCATGACAGCGCCATGCCGATGGCGTCTGCGCCGGAAGTGCAGGCGTTGACAACGACGGCAGCTGGGCCATGAAGGTCAAACGTATGCGCGACGACCTCGGCGAGATTGCCCTTTAAGAAACGGTCAACGGAGTCCATTCTGAGCGTTCCGGTCTCTCGATACGCCCTATAAAAGTCCACATCATTTAGCTGACTTGCGGCCGTTGTTCCGAAACAGACCCCCACTCTGAGACTCGAGACATCGCCCTTGATGCCAGCATCCTCAAGCGCCTCGTTTGTGGCGCATAGCGCGAGCTGCAATGTGCGGCTGCCTCCTCTGTTCCATTCTTCGGGTATTTTCTGGACCTCGAATGAGGGATGCTTGAGCGATGTGGGGAAAAGTGAGACTGGGGCAGCATTCCTCTTGCCCAGCCCAAAAGTCTCCAGGGTCTCTGAGAGATTCCCGCCGGCGGCCGAAATCGCGCCGAGCCCCGTTATAGCCACATTCATCAGATTGAGGTCAAGCATTTGTTTAAGGGCGCCGCCACGGTTCTTGGTCTCGGATAATGGCGTTTAATATTGTTAGCAGATGACGCATGACGGCTGTCAAGGCGACTTTCGGAGGTTTGCCGTTACTTGCAAGTCGGCCATAGAATTCGGACAGGACGGGATTGAATCTCGAGCAGGCAGCAACCGGATATTGAAGCTGATTGCTAGTCCTCCTTGCTCGGAGTATTATCGCACACATATTTGGCAAGAGTATCAATGGACTGAAATGCCTTCCTGCCGGTACTCATGTCCTTGATCTTCAGGCCAAAGTGTCGCTCCAGAATGACCACTATCTCGACGGCATCCAGGGAATCGAGCCCCAAGCCCTCCCCGAAGAGCGCCTCGTCGTCCGCAATCTCATCTGGAGTTACGTCCTCCAGCTCCAAGCCAGTTACCAGAAGTTCCTTCAGCTTGGCCCTAGTCTCTTTGAGTCTATTATCATCAATCCCATTCAAATCGTTCTCTCCCGGTTAATCTGTAGCGGCGCTCACTCAATCCGCTCATCATCACCCCATATATCAAAGAACAAGAAGCATTGATACGGGTAATCATCTATGTAATCTTGCAGGATCGCGGCGTAATTCCGGACCCAACTGGCGATCTGCCCGCGCTTGCCCCTTGCGCTCTTATATTTAGGATACAATATATGCGATACATCAATCAAATATCCATATTCCGACACCTTTGCGGACAATAATACAGCAACCGGGCACTTCGCCGCGGCGGCAATCACGAAAGCGCTGAACGGGAATCGTGCAGTGTCGCCGAGAAACGGAACCTCAACTGTATCAAAGCCGTAGCTGCGATCACCCATGATGGACACAATATGACCCTCGGCCAAAACGTTCATAACCTGCAGGGCGCCTCCGATGTTATCCTCGGCCGAGATGATCTTTATCCCCTTCTCTTCTCGCCTCACGCGCAGCGATGTATTCACTGCCACATTATGCTCTGGGCGCATCAAGAGATAAACGTCTCTCTTCATCTCACCAAGCGAGCTTAGAGCCAGCTGCCAATTGCCAACGTGGGCAGTCAGAAGTATGAGGCCACTCTCCCGATTCTCAAGCAGCTCGACAAATTCCTCATGCCCTTTCAGTTTGAGATCGAAGAGATCATTCTGATGAAGAATGGCTGAACGATCAATCAACTGCTTTCCCTGGCTTATGAAGAGCCGGTAAATGTGCAAATGCCGTTTCAACCGGCCAGATTCTGGAAACCTACGGGCAACATAAGGCACGGCGGCCGAGACTGCCGAGGGGTCAAAAAGAAGATAGTAAGCACACACGATATATAGAAAGCTATACGCTACGCGCAATCCTAATACTCGAATAAGCAACCGAAAAAACCAGAAGCCAAACCTATTCCCTCGCATTCGGGCGGGATGGCCCTCAGACCGATCAGCTGTCCGCACTAGTGTGAGCCCTCCTTATTCGCGGTATTTGCGCGATAAAGAACACGATGAGCCCCATCACACACGCCGCGATCGGGGCGAAGATGAGCGAGCCAAGTAACCACTCGAAAAGGCGCTCCATCAATTGTCCAACAATGGCGTCGTACGAGACTTCCGTTAGCCAACGGCCATGACGCATATAATGCCCCAACTCAATGCAAATGAAGGGCGACAATGGGGGCATGAAGAAGTGCTGAATGTTGACGGCCATTACCTTGTTCAAATGCAGTCGCGTTGCGGCATAGAGTATCACGATTGTGTGGACCGAGATGAGGGGCAGAACAGCCAGAAACGTTCCAACAGCAGCGGCTGCGGCAAGCCCCCCCGGAGTCGCATTCTCCTTCACCAGCGCCTTCAGCAACTTTATGGGGTGTAGTATCAGGCCTTTGTCAATACTGCCCTCAGCCGTCGCCGGGACGAGGCGCCGATGAGGCCATGGAAGAAGACGCCTCGCCACGAGGCGCGTGTGCATCCAGGAGATGCGCAGGTTGTCCCAAAACACCCTGAAACTAGTAATGCGCAATCCGGGAGGGGCATAGAAAACATCAACCGGAATCTCCCTCAGACGCAGTCCGGCCCAGGCTGCCTTGGTAAGTATCTCTGTGTTGAACTCGAATCGGCTGCCCGAGAATCTGATACTCTTGATGTATTCGACCGGATACGCTCGAAAACCGCTTTGGCAATCATCAATTGAGACGCCTGTCTCAAGGAGCAACCAGAGGTTCCCAAACTTACGGCCAAATCGGCTCGCGAATGGAATGTTCTCCGAGTCAAATCGCCTACATCCGATAATCACGGACGTTTCATCTTCCTTCAGGATTTCAATGAACTTTTCCAAGTCGCGAGGATAGTGCTGGCCATCCGCGTCGATCGTTATCACAAATCGCCCACCACGGTCAGCGACGTATTCGAGCGCAGTGAGTACAGCCTGACCCTGGCCCTGATTACTCTCATGCTGCAGAACTGCGATGTCCAAGCCAGCAAAGAGCGCCGGGATGTCGGCGTCCGTGCTTCCATCGTCAACAACGACGACGTTATCTAGTCTCTTTCGGCAGGCGACTGCAACATCCCGCACGGTGTCCTTATTGTTATAGACGGGGATGACGCAGAATATGCTCTCTTCGGTGAAAGGACTACTCGCCATCACGTCTGCCTCGTCCTCTGCGTCTTTTCTCTCCACTAAGCAGCATGTCCCAGAGAGTTCCCGTAAAGCCCATTTCGTGAAGAGAATGAAGACGATCGTCGAGGGCGTCAGCGGGGAAGATGCCGTGTTTCATGCCGGAGAAAGCATTGGTTAGGGTCGTCCGAAGCCAATCACTGTCGAGGTCTGGCGCAAGATAGTAGGTCGGAGTTAGAAGGTCCGTTTCTGGGGAGATGATACCATCCCGGCTGGCAATTTTCGCGAGCGGCGTGTTCGGAAGAATGCGAATTCCCATAAACGCAAACAGAACGGCCGGTTGAAGGCTCTGGAGATCTTCTATACCTCGCAGAACTGTGTCTTTGGTCTCACCTGGACCGCCGAAGAGGAAGAAATGCGCTGTGGCGATGTCGTGCCTATTGAAAAGGTCGTTGCATTCTGCGATGTCTTTGAATGAAAAGCCCTTACCAAGGCCTCGCAGCGTCGTGTCGGTCGTGCCATCTGAACCGATTTCGGCCGCCTTCAATCCGGTCTGTTTCATCAGCAAAACCGCCTCGTCATTCAAACCGGTCGGCTTGAAGAAGGCCGTCCAGGGCACGGAGAGCTCCCTTGACCTCATCTCGCGCATGAGCTCCAAGTAGTGGTTGCCGTCGTCATTGAAGACCGAATCTGTGAAGAAGATATATTCCGCTCCGTGCCTTTCCTTGAGCATCTCAATGTCATCCACGACGGAGACCGTGTTGCGACTCCGAATGGCGGCGCCCTCAAGAAGCGGATAAGAGCAATAGACGCATTTGTGGGGACATCCGCGCTTGGTTTGAACGGGCGCCATCCTTCCACTCTTGAGATAGTAGGACATTATCTTATCTTCGTAGCGCGCCGACGGCATCTCATCGCCGAGAAGCGATGGAGGAGCCGTAATACAGGAGTTCGGGGGAAGCTCGTGCGTCTTGAGCCGATCCACGAATTCAACCATCGCTGTCTCGCCCTCGCCGACGATACCGTAGTCGGCGCCGACCGTTTTCATAATAGCCTGGGGCATCAAAGAGAAACCCGAGCCTCCGAGGACTATTGGCGCATTCGTCTTCTGCTTGACGCTCTGCATAATGACCTTGACCGCATCAATATAGCGCTCCTCATGCAAAGCATTCACATTGTCGATGTTGCGAACCGATACGCCGATAACTTCTGGGGAGAATTGCTCAATCTCCCCTCTCAGCGCCTCATGCGACCGTCCGCTCGCAAGGAAGTCGAAGAGGCGGACCTCGTGTCCAGCATCGGCAAGCGCGGCGGCAACTATACCCAGCCCAAGGGGATAAACTGGATAAGGTGTCTTCGCGATATTCGTCGAGATAAGTAAAACCCTCATGGGGCCACTTCCCCGACCGCGGCCTTCGTCCACTTTCGCGCGCCGGATAGCCTCACTCGCTTGTAGGTTCCGTCCTTCTTCTTTTTCTCGATGAGCTTGAGGAACATTCTGGCCATCCTCATTTCCTTGCTCTCGTCGTGGTAGAAAGTCTCCCAAGCATATTCGTACATGCTCTGAAGCGCGCTTGGGGACATCTTTGCCGGCTCAAAGACGACTTTGCCCGTCGTATATCGCCTCCAGTCGCTGTGAAGAATCCGGCCCTGCCTCATCAATTGATCCCTGATCGGCGTGTGGGGGAATGGGGTGAGAATAGTAAATTCAGCAAGATCGAGGTCTATCTCGAGAAGAAAATCGACCAATCGCTTGATATAATCCTCGTCGTGATCGTCCAGACCTAAAAGTACAGTGCCCTCGACGCCAATGCCTCGCTCTTTGAGCCGCTTGATTTTGCGCCGAATGTGGTCTGACGTATCCACGATGGCTTGATAGACGTACCAACAGCCCGCCTCTGCAGCAAGGTCGAGTATCTCATCGCTATCTTTTATAGGATGCGATATCCACTTCTTCTTAAGCGGAGCGATCGTTCGGAAAAGCTCCTTCTCCCACTCGTCGTCTTGGGCAAGCGAGTTGTCAACGAAGAAAACCTGGTCGTTATCGATGCTCTTAAGCTCCTCGACAACTGCATCAACTGGACGTGGCCTGAATTTCCGACCCCCAAGATAGGGTGTGCAACACGGGAAGCAATTGAAGCGACAGCCCCTCGACGCATGAACCAGGTCAACCATCTGAAAGCCGCGGAATCTATAAAGCTCCTTCTTGAGAATGCCTCGACGGGCGGTCCCGATGAGGCTTGTGTCCGGGAAATCGGTCAAGAAATCATAGACTTTCTTCAGCTGATTGTTCCGAACATCCTCGATCAACCGGTCAAAGCGCCCCTCCGCCTCGCCCAGGAAGACCGCGTCGGCGTGCTGCATAGTCTCCTGGGGGTGGAGCATTGTGGCGATGCCGCCGAACACAACCTTCACGCCTCGCGCACGATACCAGTCCGCAATTTCCCATGCCCGAGGCATCTGGCACGTTAGCATGACCGATAGGAGTATAAGGTCGGCATCATCCTCGCCCAACCGAAGCTCCTCGACATTCTCATCGCAGAATGACAAGTCGATATCCTCGCTGAGAGCGGCGGCGAAGCACACAGGCCCATGAGGTGGCAGATTGAACTGGGTCTGCTCCTTCAACTTGGGCCATTCGGGATATATCAGTCTGATCTTCATCTCACTCTCTTCAACGTAACTTGCTCTGCCCCAGATTGCAGGCAACTTCTATGCGACATTTGCAGAGGATGAGTATAGGGCGGAGAAAACATGGGTCAACTAGTGTGATTGTATCTCGATCCTGCTTTCCATGCCGGGTCGAAGGCTCGTTTGGATTCGCTGTTGATCGAGTTCCATATTTGGTTAGACTTTCTATTTCATTATGAGAGTCTTTGAACCTTATCAAATAAGTGAGAGCGAAGATGTCGGAACAATCAGATAGGCGCGGTCTTCTGTGGTTTTTTTACATGGGAAGGATGGACGTCCACATCGGTATGTGCGGGCTTTTGGGCGTTGTCCTCTCGGCGATTTTCTACTTCGTGTTCCCCTTGCCCTTTCTCAAGCCGGGCTACATATTCAACCTCTTCGCGAGTCGAGGCTGGGTACCTTACGGGATCACGATTCTGTTTTTCTGGGGCCTGATTGTGCTGATCGTCAAGTCCCTGGGCATGAGACGAGAACGGGCTTGCCTGGTTGGCGATCCGATGGCCAAACTTGGCCTTGACAAGATAACACCGGGTATAGCTTGCAAGGTGCTGCCGAAGTTCGAGGCGCTCGCGGATGTTCGAGGCGCGACGGTTCTGCCGAATAGGATACACAGAATGCTCGGGCAGTTTGGGACTACATCGAATAAGGACGCGATGGAGAATGCGCTCAGGCAAGAGGTGGAGATCGATGAGGCGCGTCTTGCATCGTCCTATGTGATGTTGAAAGTATTCATCTGGGCGATCCCCATTCTGGGTTTCATCGGGACCGTAATCGGCATCGTTCAGGCGGTCTCGGGCTTCGCCAGTTTCGTCGATTCCTCGGTCGCGGATATTGCGGAGATCAAGGGCGGGCTGGGGCTTGTTACAAGCGGTCTTTCTGTGGCTTTTGAGACGACGCTACTAGCTCTCGTCATAAGTTTGATCATGATGATTCCGATGTCTGCGCTTCAGAAACAGGAAGAGAATCTGCTCCTTTCATTCGACAGGTATTGCATCGACAACGTCCTATCGAAGGCTCGGATAAAGAAGATTGAGACGCCGACACCCGAATCCGCAATTCTTTCCAAGGTGCTTGAGATGTCGATGAGAAACCAGATGGAGATTCTCGAGCAGTTCAAAAGCTCCTTCATTTCTGCGCTCCGCGACGAGGGCGAGGCATTCTCAAAGACGGTCTCGGCCTACACAGATTCTCAGAAAAGCGGTTTGCTGGAATACGCTCGGATAGCCGAGTCCGCCGCCGGGCAGTTCACTCATTTGCGGGTAACCGCCGGCGAGATGAATAAGTCCGTTGCTGCGGCAACCGCTGAGGCGAGCAGGCAGATTTCTGAGGCGTTCGAGAAGAACATCGAGGCGCTTGCGGGTGAACGCGAGGCTGCTCATAAGGAGGCGTCAAAGCTGATTGGCGCCATTCAAGAGGCCGCATCCGCGTGCTTGTCATCCACGAAGTCTCTGCAATCGGGATTCGAGACCAAAGTAGATGCCTTCACGGCGGCCGTAGCGAGACAACAGGAGGCTGCGGAGCTGTTGAACGCCGCAAATCGGAACCTCGAGCTTCTGACTAGCACGAAAGAGGTCATTGGCGTTCTCGAGTCCCTTAAGACACAGCTCGCGGCGCTCACGCCGGCCGTTGAGAGATTCGCCCGCCCGCGGACGATCCGCGTTGTGGAGGAGCAGAAGTCCTAAAGCGCTACCGTGGCAACTTGCAGGAAGTCTGGAGCAGAAGTCGGCAAACAATGCGATATGTTGATTTGGCCTGATTAAGCGTCGGCCTAGGCTGCGATTGTGGTTCGCGCTACAGTTGCCCGGCCTTTAGCTTCCCCTTCTCGCGATGCCTCATGTCGTCTAGTTTCTCAAAGAGCGTATAGGCAGTGTAGTACTTGTTGATATTGCTCACATATCGGACGGTTTCCTGTCCAATCAGCTTGAGCGCTCCTAATTCAGTGTTCCGGAACCACTTATTCGAGTCGTAACCCATTTTCAAGGCGAGCTCGCGGGCCTTCTTGATCCTTGCAGGCCCGGCGTTATATGCGGCGAGTGTGAAGTAGGTTCGCTCGGCCGGTGTGATATTCTCATCGTTAAAATATGTGTCACGTATCAGGGCCAGGTATTTAATTCCAGCGTGGATGTTATTCTCAAGATCCTCGATGTCGCCTATGCCAACTCGCTCCTCTTTGGAGAGCTGAGGCATTAGTTGCATCAGGCCGATGGCGCCGGCCTCCGAGCGGCGAGAATGGTTGAGCCCTGACTCTTGATATGCTTGGGCGGCGATGAGCTTCCAGTCAAAACCGTATTTGGCCGCGTATTTCTTGAATAGCTTCTCGTATGTCAGCAGCCTCTGGACATCACTTGGCTTGAGGGGGTTTTTTATCCACTTAGTGCTCCTAAAATAGCGATTGAAGTAAATATTTCCAAGCAGAGTCCCCTTCTTATGGCTCTCGATGAACTGGCTCAAACTGTTCTTAAGCTGCGGGTTGTCCTTGCGCACCATCCAAGCGATGCTGCCGCCCTTACGAATGCAAATACTACTATGAGCCTTGATGTTCGGAAAGACCTTAGACCACAGGGCGGCGATATGGCCATCCGCGGCAGTAATTTCGATTATACCCGCGTTTACCATCTCTATTATATCCTCCGTTGAGAGATACTCGCTGGCGGTCAGAATCTCGACCGGCGCAAGGTCGCGGCTTTTCAGCTTCTCATTCAAAAGCTCCAAGCTCTCGTAATAGCTACTGGCGCGTCGGACAAAGATCCTCCGTCCGGAGAGGTCCCAGATGCTGTCGAGGCCCTCAACGGCCTTGTGGCTAATGATAATCTCGTTGATGCCGGTCAAATATGGCTTCGTGAAATCGACCATCTCCTGCCTCGTGGCAATAACCGTCAACCCGGCCGCCGCGATATCTCCCCATCCATTCAGGAGGCCCGAGATAAGCAGGTGGTTCGGAGTGGGGATAAACTTTATCGCGACCTGCAGCTCGCGCCTCGTTCTCTTTTCATTGATTGACTTGCCGTACTCCTTGAGCAGGCTGTATTCAAAACCGTGTTCCTTGCCACCTGATAGAAAGTAATTCGTTTTGGAGAAAGGGATCAGAACCCGAATAGTATTGCGTTTCAGCATCTCAGGCAGGTCACCTGTGATGATCTTCTTGTCCGGGGCCTGCCACGGAGACTCCTCCCGAGCTGCCGGTGGCTGTTCATTGCGACGTGGTAATATCCGGTGCGCTCTGTGATCATCAGGACGCCACAGATAGAGAAGCGCCGCGATGACCGCAACGAATACAGACAGCACGATCAATATGATTCGGCGCTTGGATTTTTTATGGTCCATAATTGCAGCTATACCTAATTAACCAGATTTTGGCAATACCAGCAAAATGTCCGGGAGAACCGGAATTGATACCGAGTGATTATTAGGATTGCCCGGATGGGTTCTCATAGGGCTTTGTCGCCGGTCGCGTCAAGGACGCCTGTCACACAGGGGATGTGCTTCGAATTTGGGATGCGTTTGGTGTGACAACGTTTTCCGGTCGCATCGCTCAGGCGAGGCATCGACCTTATTCAAGCCAACTGCCAAGTCTATACGAAGCCGCGCAAGCAAACGGCCTCGCTCATTAGCAGCCACACCTGCGCGCCCACCGAGGTGGACGCTCGAGTTTAACCGACTTTCTTTGCGTCTGGGCGCTTTGCGCCGTTGGGTCTGTGCGCTCCACCCCAGAATATGCCAAAATCCGGGGGAAAAGTCAATAGAGATAATCACTATTTGACACGAATAACGCACCGCGTGCCCGATTCAAATGGTCTGAGGTTCGCCTCGGGAATTGGAGCTAATGACTGAGTTCAATAGCTGCAGTCATTCTCCAAGGGCAGCTGAGCTGATGCAGATCTCGGAGTCCAGGGGCACGGAGGAGGTGATCATGCAGACTATCACATCTGTCCTCACAGCCAAGGATCCACCACAAGCGCAAGAAATAGCATGGCGATCTTGGCATCGAATCTCCAGAAACCCCTCCGAATCTCCACATAATTAATTACACCTGGAGACAAGGCCTCAAATCCCATCCCAACCTCGATCAAAACGCCAGCAGCAGACGTTTGTAAATAATGTGGGCTAGGCTGTCTATGGCCATCCAGATCAATATGACTATTCTGACAGGATGATTTTTTTATGAGCTGCGATGCTAGAAAAATGGCACTAATGAGATCAGGAGTTTGTTTCGATATATATAATTATATGATTTGAGGACAGAACCGCAAAATATTCAG
>JAGHCW010000172.1 GCA_021160245.1 bacterium
GGCCTTATTAGACAGCCTCTACAACGTGGTGATTCAGAGAAATATACACCGAGAAAGCGACGAGGCAAATGACGGATAATTTCCGCCCCCACTTCAAGCTCTGGCTCTCGACGGACGATTCGGAGGGCGTTTTCGGCGACGGCAAATGGCGCCTCCTTGAAGCAATCGGGCGCAGCGGTTCTCTAAGTTCCGCCGCAACGGCGCTCGGGATTAGCTATCGCAAGGCGTGGGGCGATCTCAAGAAGGCGGAACGCTGCCTCGGCATGAAACTGATCGAGAAGCACAGAGGCGGAAGCGGAGGTGGAGAGACGACGCTCACTGATGCTGGCAAGGCTTGGTTACGGGGATATTCTGATTTTCGGGCGGATGTGCAGAAAGTTGTGGCAAGCGCGTTCGAGCGGCACATTGTCAATCTAGAAAGGAAGGAGGCTTGAAGAGAATCCAACTGACGTTACTCGCTATTATTCTCATTTTGTCATTCACAGCTACCGGACAGGCAGGGCCCAGGCTCTCGGGCGACATCGTTATCTTTCATGCCGGCAGCCTCGCCGTTCCGTTCATGGAGATAGCCGGTGAGTTTATGAGAAAGCATCCGGGAGTTCACGTCATTCGTGAGGCGGCCGGAAGCAGGAGTTGCGCGCGGAAGATATCGGACTTGAACAGGCCATGCGACGTGATGGCTTCTGCTGATTATACAGTTATCGACTCTCTCTTGATTCCCGACCACGCGAGCTGGAATATCAAATTCGCCGCGAATGAGATGGCGATTGTCTATCACAAGGGCTCTCGAGGGGCCAAGAGGATCAATCAGAGCAACTGGCACGAGATACTATGCGAGAAGAAAGTCAGATTCGGGCGCTCCGATCCCAATGCCGACCCATGTGGCTACCGCGCGGTGTTGACAATGAAGCTCGCCGAGAAACATCTTAAGCAACCTGGTCTAGCTGCCAAATTGCTCAAGAAGGACACAAGATATATTCGCCCAAAGGAGACCGATCTTCTCGCACTCCTTGAATCGAATACGATTGATTACATATTCCTCTATCGCTCCGTTGCGGAGCAGCACGGCTTGCAGTTTCTGCTTCTGCCGGATGAGGTGAATCTCAAGCGCGTGAGCCTCACTGATCTATACAAAACCGTTTCGGTAGAAATCTCGGGGAAGAAGCCAGGGACGAAGATCACTAAGAAGGGCGCGCCGATGGTATATGGTGTTACGATTCCCAAGAACTCTCGGAATCCCAAAGCCGCTCTTGAGTTCGTTAAATTCCTGCTGGACGAGAACAGGGGCATGGCGATCATGAGGAGGAATGGTCAGCCGAGCATTGTGCCGTCGGGAACCAAGACGTACGAAGAGCTCCCGCGAGTATTGAGAAAATATGCCAAGCGGGGCTAGCGACACATTCACAGGATGCGATGCCCGGGGCCCTATGTGCCCATTAGGGTGTGACCTTAGACTTTGGGTAGAGTTCTTGGGCATCTATATCGCCACCTCATCGCCCGGCGCAAGCGCTGGCGATGCAATCTGCTCATATTGTCATAACCCCCGAATTCATTCGGGGGATGTGCGGTGTCCAATATCTCCCCTATATGCCCTTCAGATGACGATGCCGGTGAGGGGCGAGGCGCGCCTCGCATCCTCAGGTCACCCGAATGAATTCGGGTGTTAATATGATGAGAGCCATCCATATCACCACCGCTCGCGCCGGGCCGGCGTTCAGCTGGCTGCACCTTGCGTTCACGGCGCTCGGAGGCCTGGTCCTTCTCTTCATTGTTGCTCCCCTGCTTGGGATATATCTCAACTCGGCGCCTGCTGACGTCTTGAGTGCGGCCAAAGAGTCTGAGGTCCAGCAGAGTATATGGCTGACGCTCTGGGTCTCGATGGCCGCAACGCTGGCCTTCGCAATTGCCTGCATACCCTTCGCCTACATTCTGGCCCGCAAGGATTTTCCGCTAAAAGGGCTCGTATCCGGCATCATCGACCTACCCGTCATCGTCCCTCATTCTGTTGCGGGCATAGCGATCCTCAGCATTTTTGCCCGAGACACCCTGCTCGGCGATGCGGCAGAATGGGCTGGATTTGAAATAGTAGGCACGCCGGTCGGGATCGCGGCCGCAATGGCGTTCGTAAGCGTCCCATTTCTAATCAACGCGGCGCGCGATGGATTCTCCGCGGTCCCGATCAGGCTAGAAAAGGTGGCGGCAAGCCTTGGCGCCTCACCCTTGCGAGTTTTTCTCACCATCTCTTTGCCACTTGCATGGAAATCGGTTCTCTCTGGCCTAATCCTGATGTGGGGACGGGGGATGAGCGAGTTTGGCGCCGTTATCATCGTCGCCTATCATCCGATGATAACGCCGATACTCATTTACGAGCGTTTTGGCGCGTATGGGTTGAAATACTCTCGCCCTGTCGCGGCGCTTTTTATGGCGGTCTGCCTCGTCATCTTCATTCTCTTACGATTACTTGCGAGAGGGAGGAAGAATGCTGAGGATTGAGCGTCTCTCAAAACGCCTTGGCTCATTCTCAATGCAGGACGTCTCGTTTGAGATTGAAAGGGGCGAGTACTTCGTGCTTTTGGGCGCATCTGGCGTCGGCAAGACCGTCCTCTTGGAGGTGATTGCTGGGATAATGATGCCAGATGCAGGGTGGATGTTCTTGGATGATCGGGATATCACGTCCGAGAGACCGCAGACCAGGGGAATCGGGATTGTGTATCAGGATCAAGCTCTGTTTCCACATCTGTCGGTCTATCAGAACATTGCTTATGGTCTGCACTGCTTGCGACTGAAGCGATCACACGTCCGTGAACGAACGAGGGCGATGGCTGAGCGAGTGGGCGCTCAAGAACTTCTCAATAGGCGCCCAGCCACGCTCTCCGGTGGCGAGGCGCAGCGTGTGGCTTTGGCCAGGACGCTCGCTACAGGACCCAAATGCCTGCTGCTAGATGAGCCGATCTCTGCGCTCGACATTCAGTCAAAGGAGTCGCTTCGATCACTCTTGCGAGAGATAAACCGCCAGGGCCAGACGATACTTCATGTTACACACGATTATGAGGAGGCGCTTTCCCTGGCCTCGCGTATAGCGATCATGGAGGACGGCAGAATAGCCCAAGTCGGAACGCCTGAGCAGATCTTCCACGCCCCAAAGTCGCAGTTCGTTGCGAGGTTTGTTGGGATCAAGAACTTTTTTGCAGGAACGCTTGAGAAGTCGGATGAGAATGGTCAACTCTGCGTCTTTGCAGCGGAGCGCGGGATGAGATTCCACGTGCTGACTGACGCCAAACCGGGCCCCGGGTTCCTCGTCTTTGGCAGCGAAGATGTGGCAATTGGAAACTCTCGGCCTGAGACGAGCGCGAAGAATGTCTTCCCCGGGACTGTCCTCGACATCGCTCCGGCGAAACTCGGAGTGGAGGTGTCTTTTGACATAGGTGTAAGGGTCTCCGCGCTCTTGACGCAGAGCTCCGTGAGCTCGCTGGAACTCACGATCGGCAAGTCGGTCTTCGCGCAGTTCAAGGCGAGCGCTGCGAGGTTTTTCCCGGAATGACGACAGCGATACGGAGGCGATGCATGTCTGGGGGTGAGGATCTCTAAAGTGCTCAGAGTGCCCCGTATGTTGATGATAGGCTCGGCAGGCAGGAATGTCGGCAAGACGGAGCTCGCGTGTGCCATAATTCGCAGCTTCAGCCGGGACCATGAGGTCATCGGCATAAAGGCCACGACGATAGAAGAGCTGAATGGCGAGTGTCCCAGAGGCGGCAAGGGCTGCGGCGTCTGTTCCTCGTTAAGCGAGGATTTCTGCATAACCGAGGAGACGGATGGTCCCGCCGGGAAGGACACGTCGAGGATGCTCGAGGCCGGCGCCTCGTCCGTTCTCTGGTTGCGATGCCTCAAGTCACATCTTGCGGAGGGAGCGGCCGCGCTCCTTAAAAGAATCGGTCCCGATGCCTTATGCGTTTGTGAGTCCAACAGCTTGCGGCGCGTGATTGAGCCCGGTATCTTCGTCATTGTGAAGGGAAGTGGCTCGGATAAGTTCAAGGCCTCCGCAGAAGCAGTGAGAGGGCTCGCGGGCCGGATAGTCGAATCTGACGGCAAGAGCTACGATCTGGACATTGATCGATTTGAGCTCGTCAATAACGCCTGGACAATTGTAGAAAAGGCCACTGCAATCGTTATGGCCGGAGGCGCGAGCAGCAGGATGGGCGTCGATAAAAGCATGCTCGATGTCGATGGAAGACCATTGGTCCAGCACGTCTTTAACCAGCTGGCGCCTCACTTCGACGAGGTGATAATCAGCGCAAACGAGCCCTCGCAGTTTGAGTTCTTAGAGGTGCCAATCGTGCCGGACATCCAACCGGGACAAGGGCCGTTGATGGGCATATTCTCCGCCCTTCTCGCCTCGTCCAACGACATCAATGTGGTGGTTGCCTGCGACATTCCGAGGATAAGCGTCAGTTTGATTCGACGGATGATTGGGAAGTCGAATGGATATGACGCGGTGATTCCCGTAAGCGGCAAAGGCAAGTTCGAGCCGCTGTTCGCCGTCTATAACAAGAGCATCCTTCGGGCCATGCGAGATGTTTTGAGGCGAGGCGCCAGGAAGATATCAGATGTGTTCAATGTAGCTAAGGTCAAGTATCTTGATATAGAAGATACCACCTGTTTTGAGAACCTAAATACACTTGATGACTATGAGGATTTCATTGAACGAGAGAATGATAAGCCGTAAGCAGGCCGAGAGAATAGTGCTCGATTCGGCCAGGCAGATTGATGTCGAGCGAGCCGGGATAGACGAGGCGCTCGGAAGGGCGCTGGCGCAGGACGTTGCGTCAGACATTGATATGCCGCCGTTTGACAAGTCGGCAATGGACGGATATGCGTGTCGGCGTGCCGATCTAAAGGCCCAGCTCGATGTCATCGAGACTATCCCAGCGGGCAAAGAGCCCACAAGCGCCATCGGCCCCGGCAAGTGCGCAAAAATCATGACCGGCGCGATGGTCCCCGAGGGCGCAGACTGCGTGATAATGAAGGAATACGTTGAGGTCATAGATGAGCGAACTGTCCGCTTCGTGGGCAAGGACACGGCGACGAACATCTGCTTTCTGGCAGAGGACACCAGCGTCGGCGATGTTGTTCTGCGAAAGGGTGAGTTGATTAAACCGCAGCACATCGCGATTCTCGCGTCGCTCGGCTGCACATCGCCGCTTGTTTACAGAAGACCCAACGTGGGTATCGTCGCCACCGGGGACGAGCTGGTTGAGCCTACCGAGAAGCCCGGCGCCTCGCAGATACGAAACAGCAACAGCTATCAGCTCGTGGCGCAGGTTCGGGCCGCCGGTGCAATCCCTCATTACTATGGGATAGCCGGGGATAATGAGGAGGCGATCGATTCGCTATTTAAGGCCGCGCTTGCAGTGAACGACGTAGTGCTCATCTCCGGCGGCGTGTCGGTCGGCGACTACGACTTGGTTCCAGGCGTCATGCGTCGCAATGGCGTCGAGCTCCTTTTTGAGAGCATCGCTATGAAGCCGGGCAAACCGACTCACTTTGGCGCCTCAGCTAGCACGTTCTGCTTTGGTTTGCCAGGCAATCCCGTCTCGACATTCGTGGTCTTCGAGCTTCTGGTCAGGCCTTTCCTGCTCAAGATGATGGGCCACGAGTTCATTGCCCCGAACGTGCTAATGCCGCTCAATGAGGCCATAGAGAAGCGGCGCACGAAGAGGGAGGCTTGGTTCCCAGTTCTTTTAACAAGCGAGGGGACGGTTAAGCCGGTCGAGTATCACGGCTCCGCTCACGCGAGGGCGCTCCCTCAAGCGGATGGTTTAATCTGCTTGCCAGCCGGCGTCAATAGGTTCGAAGCGGGGACAATAGTCCATGTTCGACAGATTTGACCGCCGCATAAATTACCTCCGCATCTCAGTTACGGACCGGTGCAACCTGCGCTGCGTCTATTGCATGCCCCCGGAGGGCGTGCCGCTTTGGGGTCATGATGACATTCTCTCATTCGAGGAGATGCTCAAAGTCACCAAGACCGCGGTTGACATGGGCATCGACAAGGTCCGCGTGACGGGTGGTGAGCCGCTTGTTCGACGCGGCATAGTCCAATTCGTAAATATGCTATCGAATATCGATGGTATAAGAGACTTAGCGATGACAACAAATGGCACATTGCTCGCCCCACTTGCGAGGCAGCTTCATGAGGCGGGGCTTCATCGCCTGAACATCAGCCTCGACACGCTTGATCCCGAGAAGTATCGGGAGATAACCCGCGTGGGTGACATCAACCAAGTGCTAGACGGCATTGAGGCGGCACAGGAGGCTGGATTCGCGGGCACAAAACTCAATTGTGTGGTTCATAAGACATCTTTAGAACCCGATGCGATGGCAGTTCGGCAGTTTGCCATAGAACGCGACCTTGAGGCGCGTTTTATTCGGCAGATGGACATTCAGCGAGGTGAATTTTGGGTCGTAGATGGCGGCACTGGTGGCGATTGCGCTATGTGTAATCGGCTTAGGCTGACCAGCTGTGGCATGGTTAAGCCTTGTCTTTTTTCCGACATCTCATTTTCGGTTCGAGAGCTCGGCGCGAAAGAGGCCTTGACGCAAGCGGTTCATGCTAAGCCTGCGTCGGGCCACAGTAGCCTTCAAAACAAGTTCTACGCGATAGGAGGGTGATTTATGGACAAACTCTCGCACGTTGATGATTCGGGACGCGCCAAAATGGTTGACGTCTCGCTCAAGAAACCCGTGTATCGCATGGCGCGGGCGGCAGGGCGAATATCGCTAAGTGAATCCACGGTCAAGCTGATCGAGGAGAATAGTATTAAGAAGGGGGACGTGCTGACGGTCTCGGAAATCGCCGGTATCCAGGCTGCAAAGCGGACATTCGACCTCATCCCTCTTTGTCATCCGCTGCCGATAAGCAACGTGTCGGTGAAGGCTATTCTGGAGCGGGATGGCGTCTCGGTCGAAAGCGAGGTCTCCTGCGTCGCAAGGACTGGCATTGAGATGGAGGCTCTGACGGCGGTGGCGGTCGCGCTTCTGACGGTTTACGATATGTGCAAGGCCGTTGACAAGATGATGAAGATCGGTGAGATAGTGCTAATAGAGAAGATAAAAGGGCGCCCGGAATAGAGTATTTGGTCCTGTAATCCCCCAGCCACGCGATTTTATAGGGAGAGGAACAGAAGATTATGGCGATAAAGAGCGATTCTGCGGATGTAGAGGCAGGTCTTGTGTCCGCCCAATATCCTGGGAAGAAGATGAGCGTCGTCTCCGTCAACATCTCCACGGACAAGGGAACGACCAAGAGGCCCCTCCCCGAAGTGCATATTGACGAGAAGGGGATAAAAGAAGACGCCCACGCTGGCGTCTGGCACAGGCAATTGAGTTTGCTGAGCATGGAGAGCGTAGAGCGCTTCTCTGCTCAAGTGAGTCACGAGTTCCTGCCCGGGGATTTTGCGGAAAACATAACGACTCGAGGCATAGACCTCTCTTCTGTCGCTATACTTGACAGAATCGCTGTCGGCGAGGCGGAACTGGAGGTGACCCAGATAGGAAAAGCCTGCCATCCTGATGGTTGCGGCGTCTTCAAACAGGTCGGCAAATGCGTCATGCCAAAGGAGGGCATATTCTGTCGGGTCCTCTCGGGCGGCAGGATTGCTCCGGGCGATGAGATTATCTTATCGCCTCGTCCGCTTCTGTTCTCGGTGATCACACTGAGTGATAGGGCTAGCCGGGGGGAATACAAGGATCGAAGTGGTCCCCGAATAAGAGCCATGCTCGAGGAGTTTTTCGTCTCAACTCGCTGGCGCCTGGAGATAAGGAGCGTCGTAATCGCCGATGAACCTGTAAGGCTGAGACAGGAGGTGGAATCCGCGGTACAGGGCGGAGCGTCGGTTATCATAACGACGGGCGGAACGGGTGTTGGGAGCCGAGACATCACGCCGGATGTCATAGCCGGACTCTGCGACAAGACCATCCCCGGCATAATGGAGTTCATCCGGGTCAAATGCGGCGAGACCAAACCGAATGCTCTACTCAGCCGTTCAGTGGCAGGCACTATAGGGAAAAGCCAGATATACGCCTTGCCGGGTAGCGTCCGTGCCGTCGAGGAGTATATGAGTGAGATACTCAAGACGATGGAGCACCTCATTCTGACGCTGCACGACATCGATCCCCATCAGGAGCAGCCGTAGGCGCAATGGAGCTTGATTAACGGCTTGCGGCGGGGCATGCGCGGTGAAAAGCGCCACAGATCGCCCCCATCCGCGACGGAGTATCCCCCGCCTCGCCTACGTATGCAATTTGTGAGCAGTTGAGACCGAGGATGCCTTCGGAGACGATAATACTAAATCAAAAACAGCGCAAACACGAGAATGAGAAACAAAGTAACGCCTGTATTCCACATCGAGTGCATCAGAATGCACCATCGCAGGCGGCGGGTATAAAGCAGCACGGTGCATAGCGCAAGGCCGCTGATTGTGTGAGTCGAGACCATAAACCAGTTGATCCCATCCATGCCAATCTGATGCAAGGCGGCGAAAATGAGGCTCGTGAGGATGACAGCTGGCCATTTCCCAGCCAGTCTCAAGAATAAGATAAAGAGAACGCCCCGACAGAGCAGTTCTTCCAAAACGGGGCCTGTTATGCACAGGTATGATGCCGCCAGGACAGTTGTGATGTTAATCTCGCCCACGATGATGGGTTGCACGATGTTCTTCATGATGAACTCCCCGGTCTCCGGAGTTGGCGCGCTCAGCCCCCGAGGCACGAGAAAATAGAATGCTATGGCAACGTTGATCAGCAAAGCGATCTCGATGACGAAGACGACGATGATTGTCAGAACCGATGCCGCCGGCTTTTTGGCTGTCCCCAAATATCGCGCGAGTAGGCGCACGTCTCGCCTGAATAAGATAAAGAGCAAAGGGAAGAGAACGCCCAATGACGCAGCTGCTCTGAACGAGGGCGGTGCCCCCGCATCCCCCCAGCCAACAGCGGCCCATATCGCCCTCAATGCGATGACCACTGCAATAAATGCGGTCAGCTTGGCGATCAACCATAGAACGCGGCGTGCCTTCGGGCCTATCCGCTCCATTGCAGGATTGTGGGTCGATTTCATCATGCGCAACGGGTCAAGACGAGCAGGCCCCCTGGTCATCCCGCAGCGACTCAAGAATTCGCACGAGCGCATCGCCCGCCTCAGCACTCCCGAGGCCATGTTCCCCAAGCGCAGCATGGGCGTCGTTCGGGTACCGGGTCCCGGCTGGGGAGAGCCCCTCGACCGTTTCAACGAGGTCCGTTATGAGCTCGATTCGTAGCGACATGAACGGGTCGGCGCCGAGCGCCTGAAGTGTGCGATATTGCCAGTGCGACCTCAATCTCTGCCAGCGCTTTATTGCAGCGTCGATTTGCTCAACCGGGTCTTGTGCGCGAGTAGTCATTGACCAGTCTCCTCTATCGTTAAAGAACGCGAGGTGAACGACATCGTTAAAACCCTCACCAACCGACTCATTGGACTGCTTTATGGCATCTGGATGTCAACAGCCCCGTGCCCCATGCCTTTGGGGTCCAGAGCAAATCGGAAAAAGTGCGGAACTGTCTCGCCGTCTCTCCTTATCTTCAGCGTCAGATATGGAGCGGCCTCGCTATCAAAGACGACGTACCCCCTGGTCTCCCCAACACAGACCACCTGTAAATAGTTGAGGCCCAAAATACCAAGAGATACTATGCGACCTTTTCTAGCTGTGAACTGCGCCTCGAACTTTGTCTTCTCGCTTCCGTCCGGACTCATCCTGAAATCGATGGGTAACTTGACCGTCTCGTACCACAATTCAACGCTACTCAGATCGGAGAGCGCAACTCTCGTCGAGCCTTCAAGTTTAAGAGAATACTGAGACCTAGCAGCCTCAAAGTCGTATCGATACGAAAGTGACGTCAGGAGGTTCCTGTGGTCTGCTAGCAATTCGTCGGGACCTATTGCCTCCAATTCGTCATCCGGAAGGTAATAGATGTCCAACTCGTCCGATGAGTAGATTTTGGAGCCCTGAAAGACCAGGGCGAGATATTCCCGTGTCCTGTCCAAACTCTCGCGTGCTAGACCGTCTTTGTGGACTATTACCATCCGCACATTGTATTTCCGGATGAATTGAGGCGCCCAGAGAATGTCCATAAGGAGTCGGTCTTGAGAGATTTCAGCCCCCACGGATTGCCTGAGAAAGGTCCCATTGATGGGTTCTGTCCATCGCCGTATCAAGATCGATCTCGGAATCTTGCCCATAGAGTGTCCTATGAGGCGCTTCTTATGGACCGATTGGTTAAGCATGATGTCGAAGCCGGCCCTCCCCACATAACCGGCCCCCGTTGAGAATCCAAGAGGCAGTTCGAGTATCGTGAAATCCTCCTTTATCTCACCGATCACCTTGTATATCTCGGGAATCTCGCACTTCTCTGTCGTCATATTGGCCGGCAGAAGGTCAACGAATGCAAGCGCGCAGAGAGCGGCTCCGAGAGCAAATCTCAACCGGCGATTGCGGAGCTTGAGTAGAAGATGCTCTGCCGTGAACGCCGCGGCGACTGCCCCACACATAATGACCATCACTACGAATCTTGGGCAGACCCGTACCGTATTTATAAGAGGTATTCGCCTGAATAGCGCCCACAATGGCAATCTGAAGTAGTTCTCGTTGGGAATCAGTGAGGCGTCACCTGATGGCCCGAACGTGATGACATCTCCGAGCATTAAGATGAAGAAGACCGCGCAACAAATGAGCCACGGTGTTATGCCGTCGCATTTTTTGATCAAAAAGATCGAACAGACGATAAGAGCCATCAGGACTATGCCGAGGTAGTTTAGGATCTCAATGTTCTTGCCCATTGTCTCAGGGAAGAATCTCCTGACCATGCCGTCGGTAAGAAGGAGATTATCTGGGGGAACGACGACGTGCATAAGGCTCAAAGACATATAGTAATCCGTCGAGAGTCGGGCGGAGAAGTCCCCCTCAAATGACCCTAAAAGAATGGAGACAAGGCAGGGGGAGAATCCTACGGCGACGACGATAATGGCGATGAGAATCGGCTTTATCAATCGCAATGAAAGAGCTTTCCATGCTGCCGGTCGCCAAAATATCAAGAACCAGACGATAGCGAGAATCCATCCGGCGATTGATAGGCGTCTGGGAGAGAATGCTCTGCTCTGAATCATGGGCAGTAAGCTCATGGCTAGAGCGCAGACAAGGAGTGAGACCGATAGCGCTCCCACTCGCCGCGAGAGATAAGCGGAACGCGCAAAGACGCGCCTCTCCCATCTTACATTGACAAGAAGGATGACAACAGTGAATAGCATCAGGAACACGGAGTAGTAGTATGATGTGTAAGCCTGAGCCAGGAAGGCTAGCCCAAGCACAATTCCTCGGCGCACGGACGGCTTTTTCAGAAGCATCATAAGACAGAGCGCGTAGAGCGGTACCCACTCAGTCGCAATGAGATTGATCTGCCCATAAAGGACCCGGCTGAGCCTATACGCCGAGAATGCATAGATAACTCCCGCAAGAAAGGCAACAAGATGCCCCCTCTTCATATAGCGAACAAGAAGATACATAAAGATGCCACTTGCCGCATACGACCACAGCGCAAGAAGTGTGAAGCACTGGAGAAGTGTGAAACCAAGCAGCTGAAAGGGAGTGGAGAATAGTCCGTATAGCGCGTGAAATGGAGACAGAGCTGTAATTACTCCGTCTGGATAGAAGGCTATATCGCAAAGAAAAGGATTCGAGTTCCGGTCAACGAGCGAGTACTTGAAATACCAGAGATTCCAAAGGAATTGGCCCACTTCGCCTGCACCAGGGAGAAGAACAGCCTCATTCGGGCTGAACAAGACCGCCGGATAGGTATAGACAACCGATAGGGTGATATATAGGGCGACAACAAGCAAGAAGCCCGCCACATTGGTTCTTACGATTGATTTAGAATCGAGCATGAGCGCATTCTTAGCAAACAACGCGCGCAGGTTCAAGCTGGACGCTCCACTCAGAGACCACCAAGCAGCGCATCGAGAATTGGCAAAAGCGCATCCCTCGCCTTAAACACTAGCGAGAAAAGCCCATCCCAATAGATCATTATAGGAGACCCGGGGAAGTGAAGATCAATCAGGTTACTTGGTCGCGCGATGAAAATCATATAGCTCCTCCCCAGTATCGCCCCTTACTTGGGCAAACTCCGTGAACAAAGGGCTCGGGGGATGATTCTTGACTGAATGAAGCCGATTTGAGACACTTCCTACGGAGGTATCTTGAGCACGCAGGGAATGCCAAGTCGGAGGGTCTTGCATTTTGAATAGTGAGGTGACGATATGAGTGTATTGGGGAAACTGAAGTCAGTCCTGAAACGGGCCTTGTCCGGCGAAGCGCCCAAGCCAGCGCCAAAGGGTGGCCTCGATGACCTTCAGGGCAATGGCGGTCCTGTGCGACTAAGGAATGACGGCCGGCCAATCATAATAAACGACCTGATCAGATCGCACGGATACAAGAGCTACCTCGAGATCGGGATACGCGACGCCAGGACGATCAAGGTTGTTGATTGCCCCGTGAGGCACGGTGTTGATCCGGCTCATCCGTGTAGTCACCAGATGACCTCTGACAAGTTCTTCGCCGAATTGCCAGATGATTTTAAGTACGACCTTATCTTCATCGACGGCCTGCACCTCGAGGCGCAGGTGGACAAAGACATTGTGAACTCACTCAAACACCTTTCTGAGGGCGGCGCCATCGTCTTGCACGATTGTAGTCCCGAGAACGAGGATAGGCAGCGGCATTATGATGATCTCTCAAAGATCAAGGGCGTCTGGAACGGAACGGTCTGGCGGTCTTATGCGAAGCTGCGGATGGAGCGGAAAGACCTGAGTATGTTCGTGATTGACATGGACCACGGGATTGGCGTCATAAGGCCCGGCCAGCAAAGTCTTTTCAAGATGCCGAAAGGCCGGAAGCTCGATTACAGCCTCCTGAGTGATTTCAGGCGCGAGCTTCTCAACGCCTTCAAACCCGTCTGGGTGTGCAATGTGGACGAGGCGCTTAGGATCGTTGAGGCAGAGGAGAAATTCTTCCTATCGGATTGCCAGTGTCAGCACGGCATCGGCGGCGACGCTCGTGTATTTGAGTATCCCTGCATCACGTTCAAGCAGGGCTCACCATCCGCCGGCGATAACGAGCGCGAGGTGGACAAGTCCGAGGTCAAAAGGATGCTTGGCGAGGCGGCGAAGAAGGGCCTCGTGCCGATTGCTTTCAGAGACGACAGAGAGCTGGCGATGCCAGGGGGCTTGTGTCTCTGTTCGGATGAGCTTCGTAAATGTCTTCTCGGATCGAGCCCAGTCTAGGCAAAAGGGAGCTCGCAAGTCTTGAAATCCGGAGGACGCGCAAAGAGCGCTGCGGTAAATTGTATTCTGCTATTGGTCTCGCTCGGAATTGCGCTCTTAGTAGCTGAGCTTGGACTGCGAAGCCTTGAGCATCGGAAGACGATAAAGAGCCCGAAGCTGTTGTGCCAGTACGACCCCTACCTCGGCTGGGCTAAGATTCCCAATGCAGAGGGCTGGTTCGAGATGCCGGAGTATAAGATTTACGAGAAGATCAATTCCAAGGGGCTTCGTGGCCCAGGATGCCCTTACGAGAAGCCTCCGGGAGAATACAGAATTCTCTTCTTGGGCGATTCGTTCTGCGAGGGCTATTCGGTAGCTCTTGACCAACTCTTCACTCAACGACTGCAAGTAATGCTGAACGAGAGAACAGATGGCCCGGAGTACCGCACGATAAATGGTGGGACGGGTGGTTACAGCACGGATCAGGAACTGCTGTTCTTCCGCTCCGAGGGGATCAAATACAAGCCGGACCTCGTAGTCCTCATGTTCTATGAAAACGACATCTGGTTCAACAACCAGAGGAGATATTGGCGGGGTTACAAGCCGCTTTTCAAGCTTGAAGGACAAGAGCTTGTCCTGACAAATGTGCCGGTTCCTGCGCCGGCCGCATCGACTAAGAGCTCAGATAATGAAAGACAGCTGACGCTGAAGCAGTGGTTGAACAAGAACTCGCGGGTCTATTCTTTTATCAGGAAGAACCTGAAGAGGCTAGTCTGGCTTAACGATGCGTTCTATCGGCTGGGGCTTGCGCAGAAGCCTGCTGAGATAGAGCCGCAGAAGGGGACCAGGCTTCCTCCGCAGTTCAAGGTGTGGCATAGGCGCCCCCCTCCTGAGATCGTGGGCGCGTGGCGGATTACTGAGGCGCTGATCGCGCAGCTTAAGCTGGAAGTCGAGGCGGCTGGGGGCCAGCTTGTTCTGTTCTATATCCCAAACAAAGGCAACATTTACGGCGATGCCCGTGCAGACACAATGGAGAAGTATGCCCTGTCAGAGGTAGATTATGATCTGCAGCAACCGGCAAAGGACCTCCAGAAAGTGTGTGAGAGGCAGTCCATCCCATTCATAGATCCGACCGAGCGCTTTCGCGAGGAGGCCGGGCGGCTCGACAAGGTCGGCGAGCGTCTTTATTTCAAGATAGATAGCCATTGGACAGCGGAAGGCCACGACCTGGCCGCCGAGATTCTTCTCTCACACATCATGGCGATTTCCAAGCCCGAAACTCATGCCACGAGAGACAATGACTAACGCGATAGTGGCCAGCATTATCATTCCCGTCTATAACGACGAGAAGTTCATCGCGAAGGCGATAGACGGCGCGCTTGCGCAGACCCATCCGGGCGTTGAGGTGATAGTCGTGGATGACGGCTCAACCGACGGCACGCTCGACATTATAGAGGGATACAAGGACCGTATCGTCTATGTCCGGCAGAGGAACCACGGCGTCGTTGCCAGGGCCAGAAATATCGGCGCCTCAATAAGCCGGGGCCGTTATATTTGCTTTCTGGACTCCGATGACACGGTCATGCCGGACAAGATCAGGCTTCAGGCCGACTTCATGGACGCGCACCCGGACATTGCGGTCTGCTATATCGGGTGGCTGGATATTGACGTGCGCGATGGGAGTGTCATCTCCGACTTCTCCGTTCCGCCGCCTGAGGGCAATCAGCAAAGAGACGAGTTTCCGGCGCATTTTCCGGTTTTTGCGGGACTGATAAGGAAAGAGATATTCGAGCAAGTCGGCAGACTGGATGAGTCTCTTAAATGCGTCGAGGATTCCGAGTTTTACTGGCGGCTCTGGGCGGACGGGCACAAGTTCAAGCGCATTGTGAATGGCGCCATGGCCTGCCGAGGCGTTCGGTCTGGGAGCAAGTCCAAAAACGTGCCGAGGCACTCAAAGTATGCGATCATGGCCTTTAAGAAGCACTTTGCGAGGATGGGGCGTCGGGTCAGCCGCGAGCTGCGAATACTGAAGCTGGGTGGGGTCTGGATGAAACAGGCTGG
Organism: bacterium; assembly: GCA_021160245.1. Classification (GTDB taxonomy): domain Bacteria; phylum B130-G9; class B130-G9; order B130-G9; family B130-G9; genus JAGHCW01. Next base: position 15,407 of record JAGHCW010000172.1, read on the forward strand.
CTATTACATCAGCATCGAGGAGACCGACAAGGCGATTGATGCGGTCCAAAACGCGCTCAGATACAATCGGCATCTTCTGCGGGAGCCGACCAGCTGGCTGTTGCTCATACGACAGCTGGATACAAGATTTCCCCCGGGCAGCAAGAAGGCTCGGAGTATGAGCAATTTTCAAAAGGCGTGGCCCGAGATGGTCTCTGTGGCCCGCGAGGCTATGTCGCGCCGGTTGGGGCGGAACGTTGACGAGAGGCAGATACGCCTCGAGAAGTCGGCGCTTGCCTATGCCATATCACGGGAGGCGTCGTCGAAGGGGAGATTCCTTGAGACCGCCTCCTGGTTCATCCGCGCCTTTGTGATTGGGCGGGGTCGTCTCCCCAGGAGCATCAGTTGGAGGCTCGTGCTGCACGGCCTCGGCACAGTCTTGTGCAGAGTATCGAGTCTGCTATCCCGCAAGGTGCGCCGGGTAATGCGCAGGCGAAAAGGGCCGGGTCAGGTCGCATGACGACTGCTCGTGGACCCAACCAAACGGGGCAACCAGCGCCCAAGGTCAGCGTGATAATCCCTGTCTATAACGATGAGGCGTGCATCTCTCGGGCAGTCGATAGCGCCCTGGCTCAAACGCTCGCCTCGGTTGAGGTGGTGGTTGTGGATGACGGCTCAACAGATGGGACGCCTGAGATTCTAACTCGCTATGGCGACCGGATTGTCCGGGTCAGGCAGAGAAATCACGGCATCGTGGCCAAAGCGCGAAACGTCGGTGTTGCGGCCAGCCGGGGTCAGTACCTTTGCCTTCTCGATTCGGATGACACCATCATGCCGAAGAAGGCCGAGCTGCAATCCGCATTTCTAGATGAACATACCGACGTCGGCCTTTGCTACAGTGGGTGGTTGGACATCGACCTAAATGACGGAAGCGTCATCAGCGACTTCTCTCACGCCAGGCCTGAGAGCGACCCCGCGAAAGAGGTCTTTCCGCCTCACTTCCCAGTCTTCGCGGCGCTTGTGCGGCGAGATTGGTTTGATCTAGTTGGAGGCCTAAACGAGCGATTCAAGTGCGTGGAAGATTCCGATCTGTGGCGGCGTCTTTGGGTCTCCGGCTGCAAATTCGCTCGCGTTAAGGGCGCCATGGCCTGCCGTGGAGTTCGCCCGGATAGCAAATCAAAGAATGTCCCCAGGCACTCGAAATATGCCATTGCGGCCTTCCGATTGCATTTTGCGAGAGTCGGAGCTCGGGCGAGTAGGGCACTCCGGGTGCGGAAACTGGCCGGGGTATGGATGAAGCAGGCCGGCCACTACATCAATGCGGGCGATACCGAGCTCGCGAAGAAAGCGATTCGTGAGGCGCTAAGATACGACCGGCGACTCTTGATTCAACCCGTCAACTGGGCGCAGCTGCTCCGTCAGATGGACCGCCGGTTTACCCCCGGAGAGGGGCCCGGCTTATGCGATTACGAGGCGACCCGGCGGCAAATTGTGCCGATCATCCGTGAGGCAATGGACGTTGAGGCGCATCCCAATAGAGAGCCGTTGCTTAGGGAGGCGAGCGCCGGCCTTTCGTATGCGCTCTCGCAGCACGCTCTTTTTTCGGGTAATATCTTGCAATCGGTGAAGTGGGCTTGGCGCGCACTAGTAGCGGGACGTGGCCGGCCGCCCAGTGGCATCGACTGGCCGCTCTTGAGGCGCGCCTTGGGCAGAGCCATCTTGAAGATAGCGTCTCGCGCCTCAAGAATGCTCCGGAGAAGTCCTCACTCAACTGGCAAATCAGAAGCCGCAAGACGATGAGTAAGAACGAACAGCGCGAGAAGGAAGGGATGAACTGGCTTAGGATTGGCTGTGGGAGCCATATAATGGGAAATAGTGTTGAGGCGGCGACTGCGTTTGGGAAGGCTATTGAGCAAGACGCCGCAATCTTCACAAGACACTCAACATGGACACAAATTCTGATCTATTCCGACCCCTCATTTCCTCAGATAAGCGAGCGATGGTTCCCCGATTTCTGCCAAATCTGGGATAGCGTAGCCGATCTCGCACGTGGCGATTCGCAGAGACCGAGCCGGAAGCACAACATTTCCGGCCTTCGAGCGGAACGAGCGGCTCTTTCGTTTGCGCTTCACCGTCTAGCGCTTCGGCGAAGGAGGCGCTGCCTCGCCGCATTTTGGCTTTTGAGGACCTTACTTTCATCTCCCTTGCGATATGCCCGCCGATTCGGACTACGCGACATAATCAGGACCTACCGGGGTCTTCATCCACCATTCAATCTGGTCCGCTTCGTCAAGACGGCGCTTGGACCAACATTGACGAGGCTTATCGTCACCATTGTGAGAAAGGTCCGGCCGAAGAGAAGATGACCCGAGATAGCTTTGAGCCGATCAAACAGCACGATTCAGAACGTCCGGGGATGACATGAAAGTCCTAGTGGCAAGTTCGTTACATCCCACGGATGACCCCCGCGTCTTTCACAAGATCGCCGCCTCGCTCGCAAAGAGGCATGATGTCCACCTGATAGCCGTCGGAGATGATGCGGAAGATAGAAACGGCGTGAGTATTCATCCATTCAAGAAAAGAGGCGGCAAGCTGCTTGGCACTCTCTGCGCGTGGTCTGCGATTATGAGTCAGTTTCGCGCCGTGAGGCCTGATGTATTTCACTTCCACGACCCGGATCTCGTGCCCTTAGGCTTGCTTTTGAGCCTCTTCGGCAAGGTCAAAGTAGTCTATGACATTCACGAGGATGTATCCAAAACGCTTTTGAAGAAAAAGTGGTTGCCGAGCGCATTGAAGCGGCCCCTAGCTCGTCTATTCGACGCATTCGAGAAGGCGGCAGCCACCCGTTTTGACGCGCTCTGCATCGCTGAGCCTTACGTCAAGAAGAGGTTCCCATCAAGCAAGGCGATTCTTGTCAGGAACTTCCCGCAGCTAGTTCACGACAGACCCAGAGAGCCATTTTCGCCCGACCGTCCACTGCGACTCATCTATGCCGGCAGTCTGACGAGGATAAGAGGGATACAGACGATCATCGATGCGCTTGAGTTCATCAAGACGCCGGTGGAGCTTGAGATTCTCGGAAGGTTTCACAGCAAGCAGTTTGAGGAGGAGACATTGCAGCGGATGCAGGGAAAAAACGCGAGCTATCTCGGCTGCGTGCCGCCCGATAATGTTTTTGACTACCTCTGCGACGCGGATATTGGGCTCTGTTGCTTGCATCCGGCGCCAAGCCATACCGAGAGTTTTGCGACGAAGCTCTTTGAGTATATGTCTGCCAGGCTTCCCATCATAGCCTCCGATTTCCCGCTCTGGCGACAATTGGTTCAGGACAGCGGCTGCGGTGTCTGTGTGGACCCGGAGAATCCCGAGGCCATCGCCCGGGCGGTTGATGAATTGGCCGGGAATCCGGCGCAGATGAAGACTATGGCCAATACCGGCCGGGCGTTATTTGAGAGCGAATTCAACTGGACAAGGGAAGAGGAGTCGCTGCTTAATATGTATGATCGGCTGCAGGAAGGCTTAGAAGAGCAGCAACCGAGCGCGGATAGGACTATTCCTGATCCATCTGCCGAGGAACACAACGTACCGTACGAACCCGATGCCTATCTCAATGAAGACGAAAGGCCACTTTTTTCGATTGTGATCCCCATGTTTAACGAGGCGCGCAGCATTGAGACGTGCCTGCGGGCGCTCGATGCGAACGATTTCCTGAAGGAGCAGTTTGAGATAATTGTCGTTGACGGAATGAGTAATGATGCCTCGCGAGAGATTGCAGAGAGCATATTGGAGGAGATGGGCAACGGTCAGGTTGTGTCGAACCCAAAACGGATTACCCCAAGCGCGCTTAACATCGGAGCCCGGGCAGCAAGGGGCGATAACATCATCATTCTGGGGGCGCACAGCGCCGTCGCGCCCGACTTTTTGAGCGAGAATCTGGAGGCGCTTAAGCGGAATCATGACGCCGATTGCGTTGGTGGGATGCTGATTCCTGAGCGGTCAGAGTCCCTGTTTGTGAACGTGATAAACGTCGCCCACAACTGCCCGTTCGGCTCCGGCGGCGCGGGCTTTCGATATAGCAGTGAGCCGGGCTTTCGCAACACCGTCCCATTCGGGGCGTACAGACGAGATGTATTTGAGAAGATCGGCTACTTCGATGAGCATCTATACAAGGGACAAGACGCGGAATTCAACTTCAGGATGATCGATTATGGCCTCAAGATATTCTACTCGCCCGAGATCAAATCGCAGTACTTCGCCCGATCATCATTCCGCCGGCTCTTTCGGCAGTTCCTAGATATGGGCTGGTCGAAGGTATTTATTTTCCACAAACATCCGCTCCTTCTGAAGAGCTATTATTTCGCGCCGCTTGCATTCGCTCTTGTGACGATGGGAATAGCGTTACGACTCCCCTGGGCGTCGGGATATGAATTACTCTCTCTTCTTGTCGTCGCGGCCTGCTATATCCTCCTATCTATCTACTTTGGGCTCTCATTTGCAGCTCGAAAGGGCATGATTCTGAAGAGCAAAATAGCTGCGGCTCTCATCTTCCCGGTCGCCTTCTTCCTGATGCACTTCTCCTATGGTCTGGGCACGCTGAAAGGCCTGCTCGAGCTCGCATTCTCATCTCTGCGGACGAGGCGCAAAAAAGTCGAATATAGAAGGATGTTATGATAGATTTCAATGCAGCATACGACATGCGGTGGCAGGCCTCGTGTCTGCCCGAATATATAGATGGCCGGAGACAAGCCCCGCCCCTGCGCGACCCCAGATTCGACTTACTAGACTGCCTCAGAAAGGCCGTCCTTCACCATTTAGCTTACAGGGACCATTCCTCAAAGCAGACGGTTTCATCCAGCGAGAGCCTAGACTTTGGTTTGGGCGAATCGGCAGGATAGCCAATCGTTAAGAGCTCAACGACGCGAATTGCCTCAGGGATGTTCAGTATCTCCCTCGCTTTGTCCTCGAAGAACGAGCCTATCCAGCACGTACCGAGCCCCTCCGCAACCGCGGCCAGCGTGATGTGATCAATCGCTATCGCAACGTCAATTGGGTAGCATTGCTGCCCACAAGCCATAAGATGTTCGTCAGTCTTGGCACAGCAAGCGATGACGGCTGCGGCCTGCCCAACGAATTTCTGACCGCGTGCCGCCTCCTGGAGCCTCAGCTTCTTCTCGGCATCCGTCACGATGACGAATCGCCACTCCTGAAGGTTTTTCGCGGAAGGCGCAAGCCTCGCCGCGTCCATTATCCTAAGGAGAACGGCTCTATCGATCTCATCCGGCCCATACGCCCGAACGCTCCGCCTCGTCTCGATCGCCTCATAAACGTCCATTCTGGTCTCCCTGTATTTCAGTTCGCGTCGGTAAAGCAGCTGCTCGCTAACAGGCGCGCAGAACAAGTTGAAGCTATAGCAGCGCCCATTGAAGATCAAGCGTGTCGCAGAGGACATGGCAATGTGCATAAGGCGGCACACAGCTCTTTCAGCTGAGTGTCCGGACTCGGGCGAGCAAATGGGAACTTGCGGATTCGGAAATCATTGATTCGATTAGGGAAATTATTGCGGTGGAAACCATTGACAATCATCTGACAATCAGTATGATAGTTTTGTTTAGAATGTACACAATCGCTGTCAATAGGTGGGATAACGCACCGAGCACTTGTGACCAGTTAAATCCTAATGGAGGAAATGGATGGTGAAGAAGGCATTTATTTTGACGGCAGTTTTAACAATAGCCGCGATGCTTTGCGGCTGCGCGGCTACAATCACCCCTGCAGTAGGCGGTTTGTGGACGGATGTGAAGGGTCCCTTCGCTGTGACAGGCGAGACGGGCTATTCTAAGGTTGGAATGTCAACCTGCAATTCAATTCTTGGCTGGGTGGCGATGGGCGACGCAAGCATAAAGGCAGCAATGGAGAATGGCGGAATCACTAAAATCCACCACGTGGATTATCACGCCACGAACATGCTGGGCGTTTATGCTACGTTGACTGTGATAGTTTACGGCGAGTAATAAACTACGATCAGGTTGCAGGTGCTATCACTTTTCTTGGTGATGTTCTGAGATTTCTAAGGGCCCCTGGTGCTGTCGCGAGCAAAAGCGATGAGCGTCAGGGGCTTTGTCTTTTGTTGGGCCGGGCTTCGGTGACATGCAGCTCCGGTCAATTGCCCTAAATCCCATCGGCATAACAGGCGAAGGCAGATTGCAACCGCGAAGTTCCCAACGCAGATTCCGTTCAGACTTTTCAGGGCCGTAGCGTAGTCGAAAGCGACCAGTTTTCAATTCTAGCGCCATTCGGCGGTAGTGTCTGGCGGTCATATCCGTACGCATAGACCGAGGCGTGGTCCTGATAAACATGAAGATTGACATAAAGGCCATTCCCGTTGGCCGGGCCCTCATGCCAGGTGATCTCGCCATAGCCATCATCGTCCAACTCCCGGTGTTCCTGTCGAACAAAGTACTTGATATCTGAACCTGACGACGACTCACCGTTGATGTAGGTGGACCAAGTGTGGTTGATCTCGAGGTTGACCTTTATCAAATACCAGCGATGGTCGATGTACTCGAACGTCGCATAATTGGGACCATTGTCCCTCCAAGTTCGAAGCCGCACGCGCGTTATTCGAAGCTCGGCAAACGCCGGCTCGCAAGCCAAATCCAGATAGCCGCGGCGGGTCAGCGCCAACACCATCCAATACGTTCCTGGAACCGATGAAAAGGCCAGCATCTCGCCGCAGAATCTTGCCAGAAAATAGTCGTCAATGGCGTAACCTTGCGGCAGGAATAACTGGCCCCTAAATGGAGTCGCTCGCGTCTGAGGCGCCGGACAGCCGGGATAGAAGAACCTGATAGTGCCTGTATCGTCCAATACGGCCAGATAGACATCGGTCAAGAGATCAGATTGGTCCCATTCGACCGAGCCGAAGACCTGAACCTCATCAAACAGGGAGATCTCATCGGAGCTGAGTGTGACGCTCAACTGCGACTCAGCCGTGGCGGTTCCAATAGACATGCTCAAGAGAAAAATGCTCATCGCGGAGAAGATTTGCCTCACAGCGCGCCCCCAATCCTATTGACGATCTTCTGACACTCCCAGAATATCACAAAAGAAGACATCTTGTAGAAGCCGTTGATGTAATATGCCTCGAACCAACCCGCAATCTCTTAGGGAGTGAGTTCGGTTTCTAGCGTCCCATGTGCACTGAAACGATAGTAGCTCCCGTGTTTCTTGTATTGATCCCAGTAGCCTGTTACAACTGCGGATGCGGGGGTGATGTCAATTGTTACATCCCTGGTCCAGTACTCATAGCTACCATGCCAAGAACCGCCGCCATCATCCCAGCTCCATGCATCGGGCCACTCATGACTGCCGAAGCCATTTTCATCCAAAGTTACCCGGTCCTCATAGGTGAGTCGCAGTACTCCAGGCCCAGAGGAAGACCATCCCTGCGAGTTGTACTCTGTCCGCCAGTATAAGATCTCAACGTACAACTTGACGAGGTGCCATCGCCTATTCTTGTAATTGAATATCGCCAAGTTGCCCGCAGCATCACTAAATGTGCAGGGAGGTTCGGGCTCGTGAATCTCGAATGGCGCAAACACCGGCTCGCAAGCCAAATCCAGATAGCCGCGGTGGGTTAGCGCCAGCATAATCCAATAGGAGCCTGGAACCGATGAAAAGGCCAGCATCTCGCCACCGAATTCTGCAAGCAGGTAGCTGTCAATGCTGTGTCCCTGCGGGAGAAATAACTGGCTCCTGAAAGGAATCGCCCGTGGTTGAGGCGCCGGGCAACCTTCATAAAAAAACCTGATAGCGCCCGTATCGTCCATTGCGGCCAGATAGACATCGGTCAAGAGGTCCGGCTCGTTCCATTCAACAGAACCGAAAATCTGGAGATCATCGACCGTGGAAATATCATCCCAGTTGAGCGAAACACTCAATTGCGGATCGGCCATGGCCAAGCCTGCAAACATGCTCAAGAGAAGAATACCCATGGCACAGAAGCTCTGTTTCATAGCTAACCCTCCAATTTACCTCCCATTTCTTTGACGTCTCCAACACTACCACAAAAGCACCCGTCTTGGGAAGCGCATTTCGACCGCGCCTCTTCGGCTATTGCCTTATCGGAAACAGGGCCCCAAGACCCTTACGTCAACCTCGAATTCCCGATGTGCTCCGATGTCCTCTTCGGACCGAAATGAGGTGGCGGATGATATGCAGCAGAAGGTAGAAGAAAGCGATATGCGGCGCGAATCCAGCCATCCAGCTGACCATCGCTCCCCATATAATCTTTCACCTCGTCTCCCAACTTATAGCTAGGGATGGCAGGGCGATATAGTGAAAAAATGCGGAACGGAACTTCCCAGATGCCCGCTTCATTTTAGCGAGCTGGAAGCCCCGCTGGAAGGCCTGGCAATCCATGCAGTAGCCACATCCCCCTCCAGGTCTCGCCGACTCAATCAGTCGCAGCGCCTCGTCCATGTTTCCGCGCTTTCGGTACGCCTCTCCGATCTTCATTCTCGTCCTGAAGCCGAATTCACCGAGGCTCCACATGCCGTCGAATTCAGGCTCCCATTTGATTACCGTTGCCTCTGCTGCCGCCAGATCGCCACCCATAAGCAATCGATCCACATCTTCAAGGGCTTTGAAATATGCTTTCCGCTGCCTCTTCTCCTGCACGGCATACGTATTCTCCACGGGCGCCTGATGCTGCGGCAACTTGCCGCCTGTGGCCTTGTCAGTATCGGATCCAGCCGCAAAGGTCGTGAGCAAAGTGATAAAAACGGCAAACGTCGATCTCGTCAGCGCAAGCACTGCCACGATTCCTCTTCTCCAGCTGGCCATGAAAAGACGCTGGCTTAATAACCAGTCCAGTCTTGCTCATTGCGCATCGATTCGTGGAGCGTGCCGATAGGACTTCTCTTGCTCCATTAGCTATCCCTATCTCTCAACCCACTGCTGAATATAGAGGTTAAGCAGCCTTTCTGCAAGCCTACCATTCATGCTGGCGATTTGAGGTCAAAGAAGATAGGAGACAAATCTTACTCCCGCCTCGCCAAAGAGGAGACAGTGATGGGCGGGTCGCCTCCGCTGGATTCCGCACGATAACCGTGACGTGGATCATTCCCATTCACAATCCTCCATTTGAGGAGACAACCGTACGAGGGCTATTGCAGGAATAGTGATCTTGGATCGCAGACGAATTGGGCTGGAATAGGCCGGGTAAAAATAAAAATCTCGGCGGTGACCTACTCTCCCACCCCTAAAGAGGGCAGTACCATCGGCGCAGAAGGACTTTGCTTCCGTGTTCGGAATGGGAACGGGCGTACCCCCTTCGCTATAACCGCCGAGAAACTTTTTGTCGAAAATTGCTTCTCGGAGAGGGTTTACAGGCATATTAGCAGGTCATTAATAAATGCGCGTCGCAATCAAGTCGAACGGCAAGTTAGTAGCAGTCAGCTTTGACATTACTGCCTTTACACATCTGCCCTATCTACCTCGTGTTCTACGAGATGCCTTCAGGGATATCTAGTCTTGGAGTGGGCTTCGCGCTTAGATGCTTTCAGCGCTTATCCCTTCCGAACGTAGCTACCCAGCAATGCCCCTGGCGAGACAACTGGCACACTAGAGGTTCGTCCCTTCCAATCCTCTCGTACTAAGAAGAGTTCTCCTCAAATATCCTACGCCTACGACAGATAGGGGCCGAACTTTCTCACGACGTTCTAAAC
>JAGHCW010000077.1 GCA_021160245.1 bacterium
AAGATAGCTTGCAACGGCATTCGCGGCTATCAGCCTCAACTTTCTTTTCTGCCTGAGTTGAGGGCTTTTGTGGTTTCCGATTTCCGTATTGGTAATGAGTCTTATTCGAAAGCAGTGGTTAGTTGTTTGGAGCACTGTAAAGCCAATATGCCGGACGGCACGCGCATCAGAATGGTTCGAGGTGATGCGGCGTATTGCCAACGGGCGGTGATGAATTGACGTGAGCGCGTCCGGTGGTTTCGTTTGGCCGTCTTGAGTCGCTGTCGGGATGACCAGTAGTTGGAGATATTCGATGGCCAATATGAGTATTTCCCCGCTGCAACGCGCCTCGACCTTCCTGCGACTGAGGCGATCAGAATGTATAACGCGCGGAGTCGAATGGAAGATGGAATCGGTCATTTGAAGCAGGATCCCGGCCTGTCTGCGATGCCGTGCGTGGACGCGCGGGCGTTATGAATAGTTAATTCTGGATGGCGATACATTATGGTACGAAAGAACACGGCTACATTCGGTCGCAAATGGTCAAATGCCCGACCTGCTGGACAGCCTCTAAGATTGGAGGCTGTCGCACTTCCCGTTGAGGATGTTTGTGGTTAGAGCTAGGAAGGCCTCATCGACCCCGGTTTCCTCCTTCGCACTGGTCTCCATGACTTGATAGCCTCTTGCGGTAAGGCTGCCTACAGTAGCATTGTCGATCTCCCACTCCTCAGCAAGGTCTGACTTGTTAATGAGCAAGAGAAAAGGGAGGGGCCCGGATTCCGCCTCCACTCTCTGGTGGATGCTCAGGGCGGTTGAAAGCGTGCCCTTACGAGTTCCATCGACAACCAACAGATAGCCCGCCATGCCCTGGAGATATGACTGACGGACTTTCTCGAATTCATCCTCGCCAGCCACGTCCCATATAATGAGCGCGACCTCTTCGCCGTCAACAACCACCGTCTTCTTATCCACCTTGACGCCAATCGTGCTTAAATATGTGTCTGCGAAGATACCGTCAACAAAGCGCCGGGTTAGGCTGGTCTTACCGACCGCAAAAGAACCGAGTAGGCAAATCTTCTTTTTGATCATCTAATGCGCCTCGCAAGTGAACGTTGCTTGAAAAACGACATCTTCAGATGTTACACAACCGAATCAATCGCTTCTAAGGCTTCATTAACTTGTCCTATGGAGGGGCTAACTCTATGAGACAAGGGAACTCATTGTCAAGCATGGGGTTGATTGCTCAAGAAATCAGAAGTATCTCAGACCTAATGGACGTGATGAATTCTGTGGAGATTCGGACGCTTGATGCGTTAAGGTGAATCTGGCACATTCTTGCTAGCTGTGAGTCGTGCTTGAGGAAGTGGAGAGCCATGGAAGAACCAATGAAACGTGAGCTGGAGCGGCTTAGAGACCTAATCAGATACCACGAGCACAAGTATTATGTCGAGAGCGAGCCGGAGATATCCGACCGCGAGTTCGACCGGCTTATGGAGCAGTTAAAGGCCCGTGAGGCGCAGCATCCGGAACTCGTAACTCCAGATTCCCCGACGCAGCGCATTTTTGACGGAACGCTGGAGGGATTCAAGCAGGTATCTCACAAGGTCGCCATGCTATCGCTCGATAATTCATACAATTTCACTGAGCTTGCGGCGTTCGATGAGCGCGTCCGCCGGAGCTTGGGCATCGATACGGACGATATTGAATACGTCGCTGAGCTTAAGATCGACGGCGTCGGCATCGCGCTGCTGTATGAAAATGGAGTGCTCGTCCGAGGCGCAACACGAGGGAATGGAACGGTCGGCGATGACATCACCCCCAATGTGAGGACAATCATGTCGATACCGCTGAAGTTGCAGGGCGATGACGGCCTGATGCCCCCTTCTTTGGAGGTGCGTGGCGAAGCCTTCATCGGTCTAAAGGAGTTTGAGCGCATCAACCGCGAGCGTGAGGAGGCGGGGCAGCCTGTATTTGCTAATCCTCGGAACTCCACGGCAGGCGCGTTGCGGACGCTGGACGTAATGGAGGTCGCCAGACGCCGGCTCGACGTATTCATTTACACGCTCAGCCATGCGGAGGGTCTTGCGGTCGAGACCCACTCGGAGTCGCTTAAGCTCATGGGGCGCTTTGGACTCAAGGTGAATCTCACGACGCGAGTTTGCCGAGGCCTTTCACAGGTCAAGAACTACTGCGATGAGTGGCAAGAAAAGCGTCATTCCCTTGATTACGCAACCGACGGCGTTGTTGTGAAGGTCAATCGACTGGACTACCAGCAGCGGCTCGGACAGACGAGCAAGCATCCCAGGTGGGCAATCGCATACAAGTTCCCAGCGGAGCAGGCAACGACCAAAGTGCTGTCGATCGACGTCCAAGTTGGCCGGACCGGGGCAGTAACGCCAGTTGCGACCTTCGAGCCTGTCCAGCTCTCAGGCACCACCGTAAAACGCGCCTCGTTACACAACTTCGACGAGGTGAGGCGCAAGGACGTTCGGGTAGGCGACACGGTGCTCCTTGAGAAGGCCGGCGAGATAATTCCGCAGGTCGTGAACGTCATAAAGTCGGAGCGCACGGGTGAGGAGATGCCGTTTGAGGCGCCGACCGAATGCCCCGTTTGTGGCAGTTCACTCGTTAAGCCCGAGGGCGAGGTAGTAACGCGCTGCGTCAATTCCGCGTGCCCGGCCGTGCTGAAGGAGAGCATCGCCCACTTCGCGTCTCGCGCGGGCTTTGAGATCGACGGCATGGGGCCTGCGCTCATTGATATGCTGGTTGATCGCGGCCTGGCCAAGAATTACGCCGACCTCTTCAAACTCAAGAAGGAGAACCTGGTCGAACTGCCTAGAATGGCAGAGAAATCCGCCGACAACCTGCTCGCTGCTATCGAAAAAAGCAAGAAGGTAAGGTTCGATAGATTGATATACGCGCTCGGCATCAGGCACGTGGGGGCATTTGCCGCGCGGGCGTTGGCGCAGAGATTTGGGACGATGGATGAGCTCTTGAGTGGCAAGTCAGCTTCTGCAACGGGGCTTTTGACCTCCGAGCAGACGGCGCTTTCGGAGATCGACGGCATAGGGGAGATAGTTGCGGCCAGCATCGTGCAGTACTTCTCGGTGCCGGGGAATGTTGATGTCATAGAGGAATTGTTTGACGCCGGCGTTGAGATCATCTACCCAGAGAAGAAAGCGGCATCTGCCAGCCCATTCTCCGGCAAGCGATTCGTCCTGACGGGGACGCTCAATTCGATGAATAGGGAAGAGGCGAAGGAGAGGATCGAATCGCTTGGTGGGCAGATAACATCCTCTGTAACCGAGAAGACTGATTGTGTTATTGTCGGAGACAAGCCGGGGTCGAAACTCGACAAAGCGAGGAAGTTGGGCGTGGATGTTCTGAGTGAGGATGCGTTCTTGGAGATTATTAAGGCGGATATCGGATGAGGGGCTTGAGCTCGCGTCGCGATGGGGCAATTTCAGAGAGGGACTGCAATGGAGGATTTTGAGGGCGAGCTGAAGCTGCTGATACGCGCTCGCTATCCGATAATATATTTGGTGAGTTGGGAGGAGCGTCGTGTTGAGCGGATGGTTCGGCGCGTGGCGGCCTCATTGGGGAAGCACGTGGTCGTCTGGGCGAGCTCAACGGGCTTCGACCCGCCCGATTCAAGGGTATCTGAACCAACAAAGCCCTTTTCTGCGCTAAGCCATGTGGTTCAAGTGGCGGAGAAATCCGTCTTTCTGCTCAAGGACTTTCATCCGTATCTCGAACAGCCGGTAGTTATCCGGCGGATGAGGGACGTTGCGGCCAAGCTTCGGGTCAGCTACAAGACGGTCATTATTCTCTCGCCAGTCCTAAAAATCCCCATTGAGCTCGAGAAGGACATATCCGTTCTTGACGTTCCGCTGCCGACGGAAGACGACCTTCGAAAGATACTCGAAACCGTGACGAAGCAGGCGAAGCGCGACATCCGCTTCAAGGTGGATATATCGCACGAAGTCGAGGGCAAGATGGTCACGGCGACCTGCGGACTAACGGAGGAGGAAGCGGAGAATGCGTTCGCGAAGGCCCTGGTGAACGATGGCCGTTTCACCGAGGATGACCTGCCGACGATCATCAACGAGAAGAAGCAGATCATCCGTAAGACGGGTGTTCTGGAGTATTACGATTTCTCCGAGTCATTCGAGACTGTCGGTGGCCTTAGTAGGCTGAAGCTTTGGCTGAAGAACCGAGCCGCGGCGTTTGGGGCCGAGGCGCGTGAATTTGGTCTTCCGGAGCCGAAGGGGCTTCTGCTTGTAGGCGTCCAAGGCTGTGGCAAGAGTCTCACGGCAAAGGCCGTCGCCTCGCTTTGGAAGCTGCCGCTTTTGCGACTCGATGTTGGGAACCTCTTTGGGTCGTTCATTGGCTCGTCCGAGGAGAACATGCGGAAGGCGATCAAGATTGCGGAGGGCTTGAGTCCGGCGGTCTTGTGGCTGGACGAGATAGAGAAGGGCTTTTCTGGCGTGAGTAGCTCTGGGATGTCCGATGGCGGCACTACGGCGCGAGTTTTCGCTACATTTCTGACTTGGCTTCAGGAGAAAACGAAGCCGGTATTCGTCGTTGCAACGGCTAACGCGATTGACCAATTGCCCCCCGAGATGCTTAGAAAGGGGCGTTTCGATGAGATATTCTTCATAGACCTGCCCACGGTTGAGGAGAGAAAACGCATCTTCGAGATTCATCTCAAGAAGCGCAAGAGAGACCCGAATCGCTTTGCAGTTGAGCATCTGGCCCGCAATTGCGAGGGTTACAGCGGGGCGGAGATAGAGCAGGCGATCATCTCGGCGCTTTACAATGCTTTTGCCCTGAAGAGGGAGATATCCAACGAGGACATACTGAAAGCCGTTGGTGAAAGCGTCCCATTGTCAACCATGATGAGCGAGCAGATAGAGGATTTCAGGGAATGGGCACGAGACCGCGCGCGGCCGGCCTCATGAGAGGCTTGATGTGAGAAAGACGCTTCTAATCTGCTCAAAGGAAATTCGCTCCTATTTCGGCGCCGCCACCGGCTATGTGATAACAGCCGCCTTTTTGATGCTGTCTGGCGCCTCTTTCTTCTACGTCGTCGGTCTATTCAGACTGAACAGTATGAGACCTACATTTCAATTGATGGCCCTGGTTCTCATGCTGATAGCGCCTGCGATAACAATGCGACTTCTCGCCTCGGAGTTTAGGTCCGGAACGGCTGACATCCTGTTGGTCTCTCGCGTATCGCCGGTTCAATTGGCACTTGGTAAATTCCTCTTCTGCATCTTCATAGTTCTTGTGCTCCTGATATTCACATTCCACATGCCGCTCTTGCTTTTGCACTACGGCAGCCCCGACATGGGTGAGGTGCTGAGCGGCTATATAGGCTTATTTTTCGCCGGCTGCTTCTTCTGCTCAATTGGGCTCTTCGCGTCCTCTCTGACCAGAAATAGCCTTGTGGCCGCAATTGCCTCAACCGCCATTCTACTTGGGCTACTACTTCTCCCAGAGGGTGGCGACTATATAGGCGCCTTTTCTAAAATGGCATCTCCATTTTCGCATCTCGGCGACTTCGCAAAGGGCGTTTTCGACACATCCGACGCGGCATATTTCATACTTGGCGCGGCCTTGTTCGTGTTCTTGACGCAGAGAATACTCAAATTGAGGCAGAGAATATGACGAGCTCGTCCATAGTATCTAGCCTAGGCTCAAAGATCGCCCCTGCGGTAGCGATGCTCTGCGCCTTCATCGCGCTCTGCATCTACCTCTTCTTCTTTGAACTCGTCTTCTCCGCAAAACTCTTCCTCTTTGCCTCGCTTGCTTTCGGAGTAATTTGGGCGGTCTCAAGGCGCGCCTCGATTGGGAGAGCTCTTCGTCGCTTATTCGGGGCGGGCGCGTTCTCTTTTGCCATCGAGGCGATCTCTGCCGTTGTTATTCTCGCTGTGCTCTTAGGCATTTCGGTGAATCACAAGGCCGCCTGGGATTGGACGGTGAACGACAGCTTCACGTTGTCCTCATCGTCGATGAAGCTCGTCAAGAACCTAGCGCAGCCGGTCCAGATTATCGGCTTTCTTCGAAGCGATGACCCGCGCCGGACGAGGGCTCGCGACCTATTTGCTCAATATGAGCAGGCCTCAGACCTGATTCAAACTCGGATAATAGACCCCGACAGGAACCCGGCTGAAGCGATGAGATACGGAGGCGACGTTTACGGCAGGGCAGTTGTTCGATGCGCGAAGAGGGAGGAATGGTCATCGTCGTGGACGGAGCAATCGCTATCAGGGATAATCGCTCGGGCGTCGTCCGATTACCGTCAAAAGGTCTATTTCGTGACGGGCCACGGCGAGCGCGAGATCGATACGAGAGTTGAGCGCTCGCTCTCTCAGGCGGCGCTTGATCTGACGCTTGAGAATTATGACATCGCCCGGTTTGAGTTTCCCTCTCAGCTGCCGTTCCCAACTGACGCCTCGGTCGTTATTCTGCCCGCCCCTCGGGTTGACTATCTCCCGGACGCCGTGGCTTCCCTCAAGTCATATCTCTCGTCGGGTGGACGGATTCTCATGCTCCTTGAGCCCGGAGGCACAGCGCCGCTTTCGGGCACGCTTTCCGCCCTCGGCCTCGACATTCTGCCCGCCCAGGTGATCGATCCGGCGAGCCATGTCTTTGGCGACCCCAATGTCCCGGCCATCTCGAGGGCCGGTCAGCTGGCCTCCCCCATCGCATCTGGTCTCCCGGGCGTCTTCTTCCCGGGGGCACGAGCAATCAGGCCGTCGAATAGCCGCCCAATCGAGGCGGATTCCAAAGGCATCCTCTTGTCCAGCGCCTCGTCCTACGCCGTCCGTCAGGGGGCGCCGTCCGGGTCGGAGCCCATTATGGGGCCCTTCTTCCTCGCAGCGTCAGTTGAGTCGCCGGTTAGCCTTCTTGAGCGACTATGGGATGATTCTGGGGAGAATCAAGACGCGCTCAAGGCCAAGCAGAACCGGCTAATGCACCCGAATCTTGCAGAACAGCTGCGGCGGGCTGGGAAGCTCGGACACGGTCGCTACGCGCGGATTGTGGTGATTAGTGACGCGGACTTCGCAAGCAACAGGTTCATAGACCAACTGGGTAATCAACAGCTCTTCCTGGCCGCCGTGAAGTGGCTCTCGGAGCGGGATGACATAGCCTTGATACCGCGTGCTGCCAATCGAGAGAGCAAGCTCCTCTTAACAAGCCTCGAACTGAACGTCGTAAAATTCGTCTCCATCGTCCTATTCCCGTTGCTGGCCGCAGCCGTGGGCGCCGCCGTCTGGTGGAGGCGGCGCTAGGAGCAGGATCACATTTGTGGCGAGGCGAAGGGCTTGGCAGGAGTCGGT
>JAGHCW010000120.1 GCA_021160245.1 bacterium
AGCGTATAGTAGCAGGACGAGCGCCAACGCAAGCCCTCCCAAAACGAACGCGGCACTCGGGCCATTCTGCGACACGAACGCGTAGAACGTGCCGCCCGTCAATGCAACGACTAATCCGATGAGGACCAAGACGATTTTAGGCCTGGGCCTCTCCCCGAATGCCTTCAACACCACCACAAGGATGAGCGCCAACGCGACGCTGGCCGGATAGCAATTCCTCATCTCCGGCACCTGGACGAAGACCGGACCCAAGAAAACCAAAACCAGCAGAGCCAAAATTCGCGTTCTGGCCCAAAACAGGCACAAAAGTAGAAAAACTGCGCCAAGCGCCCCGATGAGACCATATCCAAGTGGAGACCAAAGGAGCGTGAACATGCCGTGACCTGCCTTCAGCATAAGGCCGGGCGTGCTCTGTTGGATTTCTGTTCTAAAGGCCAACGCGTTCCTCAGTATCATATAGCCCCCAACTACGGCAGCTGAGATAGTCACTGCGATCAAAGCCCTTCTTTTCGCCCCTTTTGCAGGCCTCTTGAATGGGAGGAACCAGATAAGCCCCAGAACAAAAGGCGTGACCAGCGCGAATTCCTTGCTGGAAATGGCAAGAAGCATGGACAGAGTTAGGGCAAACAGCGCGCCAACGCCGCCTCGACGCACGTACCTGACCGAAGACAGAACAGCTGACAGAACGAACGCTGTGCAGATGGCGGCATTATTGGCAGCAAGCCAGGCCACCGCCTCGAAGTTAAACCAGAAAACCGCGAACAAAAGCGAGGCGCACAGCGCCCATACACGGTCAAGGCCTAGTAGACTCCGCGCAACGAGGGAAACGAGAACGATGTTGATCAAGTGAACGAGGATCGCCACGGCGTGGTAATAGTCCAATCGTGACCCAAACAGCTCGTATTTGAGAGCCCACACATAAGCATCCAGGGGACGAAAATAGACGTATTCCTCCGGGCTAAGCCCAGGTCTTTCCCCTTTGATGAAATAATCGACGAAAGCGGTGCCGAGTTCCCTGGGACCGTAAAAGCCAAAGTCGTCGGCGAAAAGGCCTAACTTGAGAGATGGTAGATAAAGAACCGCGAACAATCCCAGTATTAAAAGCCACAAGCAGATGTGGCGAATCGAGGGCATTCCCGTCTTACCCAAATCCCAGAAACCTCCGCAATTTGATCAACTGACCCACCGGCAGCACTTGCCGAGTACATATTGAGTAATATAGCAACGGTCGATTCTGAGTCAAGATGAGAGCTGGGCAGGAGAATCGGACTAGTGGCTGTAAGGCTCAGCGGCGGCTCTTTTTGAGTGAGGCAGTCGCGGCGTTTGTTTTGATCGGCAACTTCCTATTTTCCGGATCGCAGCCTACAATATAAAAGCGCGTCACATTGGGCTAGTTGTCGTTTGGAACAGCACCGGAGCGCTTCAGGCTTTGTAAGTCAACTGCGGGTTTGAGGGTGGGCAGCCCTGATTCCGGCCGCAGCTTTCGGACAAGGGGTTGTTTACGAATACACATCGCGCCGAGGAAGGGAATTGCATCCCCATCAACGAACCCCGTCGTGATCCTGGTGACCTTTCGCGCAGTGAGCCAGTCGAGCTGGCGTCGCAGCAAAAACGTCGCCTGTCCGGCCTCAATCTTTTTCACAACCCTGCCCAGAGGGCTTTCGTTGCCACATCCATACCACTCGAGCCAGGCGAACTGCGACGGCAACTGGTTCGGGTGGAGATACCCGACGGATATGAGGTCGTATGCAACCGTGTCCAATGGATTGTCTATCATCTCTAGGCGCCCAACAGCTTTATGATCGACGTCGCAGGCCGCAAACCTCGCTCCCGATTGGTCGGGAGGACCGTTGAATGCGAAGGACAGCATGTCAGGCGACGGCATCAGGTAAGAGGCCTGCCGCGCCCCAAAGAGCGTCTTGACGTCATCACGGCGAGTAATCTGCCCGTCTGTCTGCCCTATGACGACAATATTATCTAGCCTGGTGTCGGGGGATTCGGCGATCTTCTGAAGCACATCTTCAGCCAGATCAAAGCGAAGCTCTCGGCCGGTGACAATAGTTGCGATACCCCGAGCATAGCCAATGCCGATTGCCTCGCCCTCCACGTTGAATTCAGACTTAGTCCCAACAATCGTGAGCGGAGTGTTTCCGGGGGGTAACTGAGCGACGATACTCTCTGCCAGGCGACTTTCCTTCCCGCCAGATTTACATGGAAAGGGGAAGTCCATTGCCAGACCGAAATGGCCGGCCGCAATGAGGGCCACCAGCACAAAGCCTACAACACTTGAGGCCTGAAGCCGCCCTTTTCTCCAGCCGAGTAGTAGCAGGGCGAGTGCCAACGCAAGCCCTCCCAGAACAAATACGGGGCTCGGGCCGTCCTGCTTCACGAACGCGTACAACGTACCGCCCGCCAGCGCAACGAGCAACCCGATAAGGGCCGAGGCGATTTTGGGCCTGGGCCTCTCCCCGAATGCCTTTAACACCACCCCGAGCATAAGCGCAAATGCGGCGCTGGCCGGATAGCCATATCTCATCTGCGGTCCCTGGAGAAAGCCTGGACTCAACATGGCCAAAACTATCAGAGCCAAAACTCGAGTTTTGATCCAAAACAGGCTCAACAAAATGAACATCGCGCTAAGCACGCCGATAAAACCATATCCAACTGGACACCAAAGGAGCGTTGCCAAGCCATGACCAGTCTTCAGCAAGAAGCCGAATGTGCTTTGTGGGATTTCGGTCCTAAAGGCCAGCGCATGCCTCAACATCATATAGCCCGCAACCAGGGCAGATGAAATCGCCAGTGCAATCAGAATCCTTCTTCTCGCACCTTTAGCAGGCCTCTCAAAGGGGAGGAACCAGATAAGCCCCACAACAAAAGGCATGATCAGCGCAAACTCCTTGCTGGCGATGGCAAGGAGCATAGACAGAGACAGGGCAAATAGCGCGCCAATGCCCCCCTGACGCACATACCGGAACGAGAACAGAACAGCTGACAGGAGAAATGCAGTGCAGATGGCAGTATCGTTGGCCGCAAGCCAGGCCACCGCCTCGAAGTTAAACCAGAAAACCGCAAACAGAAGCGAGGCGCACAGCGACCACACACGGTTAAGGCCCAGCAGTTTCCGTGCAAGAACGGACACAAGCACGGTGTTGATCAAGTGAACAAGGACGGCCACGGCGTGGTAATAATCGAGTCCTGTCCCAAACAGCGCGAATTTGAGGGCCCAGACATAATCAGATAGGGGACGAAAATACGTGGAGCCCCCTGGACTGATAGACGGCCTTCCCCCTTTGAGGAAATAATCCACGAGAGCGCTGCCGAGCTCCTTGTGCCCATAGAAGCCGAAGTCGTCGGCGAAGAGGTCAAAATCAAGAGATGGTAGATAAAGGCCCGCGAGCAATCCCAGTATTAGAAGCCACAACAAGATGCACCGAAACGAGAGCGTTTCCGTTTTGTCCAAATCCTCAAGACCTCCGCATTTGATCAACTGACCCACCGGCAGCACTTGCCGAGTGCACATTGAGTAATAATAGCAACAGCCGATTCTGAGTCAAGGACAGCGACTCGCCCATGGCGTTCTCTGGAGAGGCTGCAGTGTTCTATTATGACGCAACCGGTGCTCTTTCTTGTCTATATGTACTGACATAAGTTGAATATGACCTGCTGCGATTGGCGATTCTGTGTGATTGACGCTACAAGAGCATCCTGCCGGCGGCGATTATCAGACGAGGATGATGTCCTTCACAATCAAAACAGATGCAATCGCAAGGAGAACGAGGGCAAAGCCTATCCTTATGCCGTGGGAATGAATCTTCGCGGCCATGAGGCGAGACCCGCACTGACTGCCGATGAGAACGCCGACAAGGCATGGCGCCCAAATCCCCCAGTCCGGCGACGCGGCAAGCGCGATATGCGATAGGAAGCTCGAGCCGGCCGAGAAGGTGATGATAAACATCGAGGTCGCAGCCGCGGCCTTTGCGCTTAGGCCGGCGATAAACAGCATGGGCACAACATAGGAGCCTCCGCCTCGGCCAATGAGCCCTGCTAAAAAGCCCAGCACGGCGCCACCGCCTATGCCGAGGCTCAGATGCCCTCGAGCGGTTAGTGCTTTGTGTTTGGGTCTCCAGCCCAAGAGCATCAGAATCGCAGCCAGCGCGGTGAAACCCGCAAAAATGCCTATCAGCGGCCCAGTTGGGAGGCTAGTGCTGAGCCAAGCCCCAACGGGCGCAAGGCAAACCGAGGCGACGGCAAAGGGCACTCCAACGCGCCATTCAATTAGCCGCTTCCGACCATACGTGAAGGCCGCAGATGAACTGCTCAGAATATTCAGCAAAAGCCCGAGCGAAATGGCCTCAGTCTTGAAATCCATTCCCATCCAAAAAAGAAGCGGAACAAAGAGCTGCGAGCCGCCCATCCCAAGCATCGAAAAGACGAATGCGATGCCAGAGACGAGAAGCGGCGTCCAAAGACTGATTTCCATCTTCCTATATGCGCCTCATAATAATTCGCCACGTGCGCGAAATGTCACAAAACATATCGCAACGCCGAGTGAATAGCACATTTTTGTCCCGATTGCCAAGCACAACTGGGCTGCGCCAGAAGGTCTGCCCTATGGAGTGCGGTGGCCAGGCGCCACGCTCTCATAGATTGCCTTCTTGACCTTATCAGACAGCGATCCGGGAATCTAAAATGCCAGTCCATCTGGGTCGATGCCGCGCCTGGCCTCCGCACTCCAAAGCAGCATCACCTCCTGCGGAGGCGTCAATCGGCGCGCCCGATCACCTTGCCGCTCAGCGAGTGTGGGTTGGCCTTTTCTATTCTCACCTTAACCAAATCTCCTAGACGACACCGATCGTGATGGAGATTCACGACGATATTCTGACCGGCTCGTCCACAGACGACATTTGGGTCTTTCTTGCTAACGCCGTCAATCAGCACATCAAGGACCTTGCCCTCAAAGGATAGCATCCGATCCAGCTGAATCTCGCGCTGCAAGTCCAGAAGTTGCTGGAAGCGTCTTCGGACCACAGCATCCGGTATTGGGTCATTAAACGCCGCTGCTTTGGTGAAAGGACGAGGCGAGTATTTGAAGCTATAGATGTTCTCGAACCGCGCTTGCCGGACCGCGTCAAGAGTCGCTTCAAAATCGACCTCGGATTCGCCGGGGAATCCGACCATTATGTCGGTCGAGATAGCAGCGTCACCCACAATCTCCCTTATCCAACTCACCTTTTCAAGGTATTCCGCGCTCATATAGCCGCGATTCATAAGCGCAAGAATGCGGTCGGACCCGGATTGCATGGGCAGCGATATGTATGGCATTAGAGGGGGCGTGGCCATCAATCGGACGGTCTCGATGGTGAGGTCTCTCGCGTTGCTTGTAATGAAGCGGAGGCGCCTCAAGCCCTCGATTTGTGCAACATCTTCCAGAAGGTGATGAAACTCGACGTTTTCATATCTATAATTGTTGACGTTCTGGCCTAGGAGGCAGACCTCTATAAAGCCCTGGTCAACCAGTTGCCTCACCTCGGCAAGAACGCTCTTTGGCTCGCGATGTCTTATCGGACCGCGAACGAACGGGACGATGCAGTAAGTGCAGAAGTTGCTGCATCCCCTTGAGACGGCGACGTAGGCGCTTCGGGAATCGGAGCGTTTGACTTTGTCGAGGTCATAGTAGAGGTCATAACGGCCGTCCTCGCCCGCGATAACCAGGCCGCGCTCACCGGCGAGAAGCCGCCTCAAAACTTCATCAAACCGGGCTAAACCGCCAATTCCAATAGCGAAGTCTGCGCAATATGGCGGCTCAACGAGTTGCTCCTTCATCTGCTGGGCCACGCAGCCCATCACTCCAACCAGTTTCCGGCCAGACGCGCCTCGTTCATTTCCCCTTATGCTGCGGAGTTTTGAAAGGATTTTCTGCTCCGCCTTCGCGCGGACGGAACACGTGCTTAGAATGACCAGCGAGGCAGAATCGGGCGCCGCGGCCTTCCAACCGGCGGATTCGAGTTTTCCAGCGACGATTTGGCTCTCCAGTCGATTCATCTGGCAACCGTAAGTATGAATTGCGTATGTTCTCTCTTTCATTTACATTCCTAAAAAGGACTTCATGCGCCGTCGCTTGCGCTAGCGACCAACGCGAGGTTTAGCTGGCGCTTGCCCATGAGAATAGACCTTGACTTAGCTTACTGCAATGGCGCATATTTGGGTGGCATATTATACATATATTGGTGTATGAATAGTGCTATACAGTTCGATTGTTGACAGATAAGGGCCTCATTTTTGAGGTGAGGTGTAATGCGATGTACTTTTGTGATGGGGAGATTTCAGTCGTTTTTGAGCTTTATGGATTACGATTGCTGTTTTAAAAACTCAGAGGAGAGGTTATGAGAAGGACTTCTGCATCGAGTGTCATTTTAGCGGTAGGAGCGTGTTTCATCCTATTCATATCTGCCGCTTTCGCACAAACCGCAGCCGGAGGCGCATGGCCTACGCTTCACATGGACAATCAGAATTCGCGTACAACATCTGAAGTAGGTCCTGACATTACCAGTCAGAACCTAACCGTGCAGTGGCGTAACCCGTGGCTGTACAATCCAAACGCTGAACCGGCGCCAACTTACGATCCTGCCGAAGTAGGATGGGGCAGGTCCAATCCTCTTATCGACGGCAACGGTCGCATTTATGTTATGGGCACGATATCGGGAGATGGGCCACTTGGCCCGCACGAAGATCATCTGCTTGTCTGTTTGGAGGAGACAATTGAGGAGGAGACCGACTGCTCAATACCCTCCTATGTGTGGAGTACCGAAATACCGGGCTCTAGTTCATACGATCCTGCCACATGGTCCACCGGAGCGCTGAGTCCAACCGGTGACAAGCTCTTCATCGCCGCTTTAGCAGGAGGCTTGATTGGCGATGTTCTTGTTCTTGACTGCTATGACACGGACGGCGACCCAGACAATCCCGGCGATCCGCTTCTTATCTTCTCAATCCCATTCATAGGAGGTGGAGATAGCGCCTCAGACTTGATCATTGATGAAGCCGACAACCGCATCTATGTGTTTGGCAATAACGGCGATAACACCGTTGGATACGGCTTCACATACGACGGGGAGATTGCTTGGCAATATGGTTACGAGCTTATGGCAGGCTATGACCCACTGGGTGACATCTCGGCGTCACCTGTAACCTACGATACATCCGGCGGAATGGGTCAATATACATATAAGGACCCAGACTTTCCTGGCTACCAAAACTTGGGCATGTGCAAAACGCTCTATGCCCCGGGTGAAGACGGCACGCTATATGCCATGCATACGGTTATGGGCACGGTATGGACTGAGGCGCCGAATCCTGCGCCTTACGCCGAACCGCCCGATGTCCAATTGAAGTGGGCACGGAGTCTAAGTGCCGAACCATTGGTCAGCTCGCCCCACGTGATTCCGCGAGCGTGGCTGATACAAGAGGATTTGGCTGATGGGACGGGAACGGACCCGGATAATCCGCCATTATACAATAGGACTGGAACGACGTCCGCCACAGTCTATATCTGCACGCAGGAAGGCGTAATCTATTGCATCGAGGACTCAAATTGGATCGAGCACGATTGGCAACCAGGGATGGACCCCGAGGGTCCTCCGTGGATCGACGTAAAGTGGACTCCTGGGAACGAGGATTATGAGCCGAATCAGCACTATACTAGCTCAATTCGATGGGAGCTTGACCTGGGCTCTCCGATCGCGGCAACGCCCATCATCTCAAACAATACGCTCTACGTAGTTGATGAGACTGCTCTTTACGCAATCGATCTCACGACAGGCACCGATATACCAGGAGGCCTTGGGCTCACGGAGGGTCAGGTTACTTGGACTGCCTCCAGCGAGGGGCCGCCTGATGATGAGTGGGACTTCACCGCACATCCAGATCTCGGCGTGGCTCCATCACCTGTTCTGGACGGCAACGGCCTTATATGGCTCGTGACGAGTGACGGTTGGCTTCATGTCGTCTGCGCCACACCGAATCCAGACATCGGCCTTGAACCGGGCGAGATAGCATTCCATTACTTCACGGCAGATGCTCCTGACACCGACCATCGCGGCGACGAGAACGCCCCGTTCTATAGACCGCCACCATATTACCCAGCTAGTCCAGTAAGCCCACCCGTCTCCGAGTCTGAGCCTCTTGACATGGTCTGCTCGCCGATTATCTCCGGCGGCTTTATCTACGTTCGAGGCCAGGGCATCGGTGATGACCCAGAGTATCCACGCGACACGGGTTGGATATACAAAATCAAAGAAAATGTCGTCGGGCGTTATAGATTCCAGACCGTCGATCCTGTATATGGCTATACTGAGAATAACAGGATGGGCCGCGCCCGCACCGCCTTCACATACGACGCCGACTATTACGATCCGGATTGCGGCGCGAAAAGCACATACAACGATCCTGTCCCGGATCCTGCGAACAGCATAATTCTTTACATAGACGGCGCTCACACAGGCTGGTTGCAGGAGCTACTGCCCGGCTTTTTCGTCCCATATCACATCGACCCGGACAACCCCAACCCCCAGAATGAGAGCGGAGTGGGTGAGACGCCTTACGGGACATGGGAAGGTATGGTTTATCAAATCGACTCCGGCGATGATGATCGTCGTCTTGGACACTATATGTACAAATCAGATGGAGCGATATCCGAGACTTTCGTGCCCAAGGAGTACATCTATTACAACCAGAATGGCAGGTACAACTTCTTCTGCGAGACTGCCGACGGTTTCGGCCTAAATGCCCCGTTGGTCTCGGAGGTGTTCCCTGGACCAAACATGTGCCCCGAGCTCTATTTCGTCAAGACGGACGTCATCTTCGACGGGACCATTGCCAGAGTGCCCAAGACAATTCTTGACCTTGGGGTGTGGTATTACGATTCTGATGAGGATTCCCCCATAGCGGCCGACCATAGATTGCTCTATCTTGATAATGTTCCTTACCCCATGAACCGCGACATGGTCAACAGCAACGAATCCCAAACGTGGGAAGATAGGTACTCAGTCCATCTAGCTACATCAAACGATACCCCTGGCTTCCACTTCGAGTTCACGGACGAGCCCCAGACTGTCTATAACGACCTCACCAGAAACGAGGCGCACGCTTGCACATCGAGGCTTCCCGAGTATGGACAGCTCTTCACGATGACATTGAGGGATACAAAGGTCACTCCAGCGGTTGGCGCGCCCGGAATGTTCACATATAGCGCTAGATTCTTCGATCCGAAGCGCCGCAACACCGGAATCAATACGGGAGTTGAGGGTTCTCTTAATGCTAACGTTTTTATAGATGGCATGAGATACAATATGATTCTCAAGCCTGGGAATGGCTCCCAGTTTGATGGGCTTTACACCGTCGAGGTCGAGTTCCTCGACTATGGCGAGCACAGTTTCCGGTTCGACTTCAACTATGAAGGTAGCATGCCTTCTTACAATGACCCACGAAGCAACGGCCAGCTGACCTCCGCTGATGGTACGGAGGTTGAGCAGAGGGTGGTTATTGACAGGGCCTCGGCGCCGCAGTTCGAATACATCGGCCCGACCATCTCGCCTTGGCCTTCGTTCAACAGGTATCAGGACAACAACTCCCTCGATCCGCTGGAACTGGGACCATCGATTCCGAATCTGACCACTCTGAATATCGGTCAGCCCATAAAGGGCACGCCGGTCGTTGGCGGAGCGCTCGAAACGATACAAGACGGCGGAACAGAATCCACCGTCTATGTAGGCTCAAGGGATGGCGTTGTTTACGCAATATCAACCGATCTTGACCAGTCCAATCCCATAAAGTGGCAATACAATACAGGCGATTTCGTCGATTGCACCCCAGCGCTCGGCCAAGAGGGCAGCCTGGTTGTTGCATCCAGAAATGGCTATGTCATCAGCCTCGACTCAGCAACGGGTGAGTTTAGGTGGCTCTTCAGCGCTGCGAATATCGCCGACAGCTCCCCATGTGTGGGTGTTAATGGTAATGTTTACATCGGCTCCTATACCGGAACGTTCTACTCGATTAATGGCCGGAGAGGAACGCTGAATTGGTCATACGACCTACCAAGCGGAGGCGCCGTCCAGTGTTGTGCAGCGCAAGGAACGGGTAGTACGTTGTACTTCACATCCTATGACAACTACGTTTACGCTCTTAACTCCGATGGCACGCTGCTGTGGACGCATAAGACTGGTGGACTGCTCAACAGCTCGCCCGCAGTGGAGACCAATGGCAACACTGACACGCTTTACGTCGGTTGCGACGACTATAACTTGTATAGACTCGACTATGACTTCTCGCTTCCAGGGGCCCCTGAGCCTGTGGAGGTTTGGAGATACGAGACTGGTGGTAGGATAGCATATTCATCTCCGGCGGTTGACGACGATTTCGTCTATATTGCCTCGGACGCTCTGTATGCTATCGATAAGAATACAGGCCAGCTGGAATGGTCTTATGTTCCGGAGGGCGACATCTTTGGAACCGTTGCGGTTGACGCTGCAGGTGTGGTCTATTTCGGCTCGAGCGACGCAAAGCTTTACGCTGTTCATGCCCCCGTCAACCTCGCCAATATAGAGTCCAAGCAGGGCGAGCTTTTGTGGTGGCAGCGAGTTGGCAGCGAGATATGGGTATCGGGAACCTCCATAGCCCCAACATATCTTGACCAGGGCGAGGATTATCCCCTCGCCGATCAGGCAGCCTACGGGCAGATATTCTTCGGGTGCTGGGACGGTAAGCTGTATAATATCTCCAACAGGGAGGTCAACATTCCGCCTGAACTCACAAACCATACGCTTTCACCCTCTATCGGTGACAGCTCTCAGGCATTCCGATTTGGGATCCATTACTTTGATGCGAACGGGGATGAGCCGCTCTTGAGAAACATATACATCGATGACATCCCCTACGAGATGACCTTCACCGGCATCGGCTATCCTGCAGCCGGAGAATATGAGTTCTACGCTGACTTCGATCTAGGCAAGGGAACTCACACTTACTACTTCGAGTTTGCAGATGGCAACTGGGCCGGAAGCGCCTCAGTCTATCTGCCGATCGATGCGCCGGATAGCCAATATACAGGCCCCGTCGTTGACAACAAACCGCAGTTGTCTGAGGCAGGTGTTGACCCACAATACGGCGATTTTGAGCAGGAGTTTGTCTTCTCTGTCCTATATCAGGACCCGGATGATGACGTTCCATTGTCGGGCGTTGTCGTGATAGACGGGGTAAATTACACCCTCACGGGGCCTTCCGGCGCAGAAGAGACACCTTTCAATGGAGTTTATACTTTCACAACAACGGGGCGAACTCTCGGCATCGGAGACCACACGTTCCATTTTGAGTTTGAGTACGCTGTCAACGAGTGGGTCAAGATACCGGTTGTCGGCCAGATTCAGGATCTGACTGTCAACAATTCCCCGCTACTTCAAGACAACTTCGTTAATCCACCTAGTGCAGACGCATCAACCGATTTCACTTACTCGGTGCATTACGCTGACGAGGACAACCACCCGCCAGCCGTCAAGAATGTCGTCATTGACGGCGTTGCGCACAGCATGTCGCTCTACAGCGATTTCGACTCCGATGGAACCTACCGTTACACGATTTCAGGAGATTTGATCGGTTACGGAGCTCACATCTACTATTTCGATTTCCAGGACACCCAAGGCGCTCGAGTTATTCTTCCGGCGCCTCCGCTTGAGCCTTTCAACGGACCTGCTGTCAATGCGGTGCCAGAGCTTACGAATGGACAGGTTTCTCCCATCTCGGGAGATGCGGATGTTGACTTCATCTTCTCCGTTAATTACGGCGATGCTGACGGCATTAGACCTGACGAGGTGGTCCTGGTGCTTGATGGCAATCGATATGATATGACACTTGAGCAGGGCATACTCACCGACGGTCTCTATGCGAGAACAATGAACGGCGCGAGCATCGGGCTTGGCGACGATCACTCATACCATTTCGAGGCGACTGACGATTCGGACAGTCAGACGAGATTCCCGATTGGCGCGAGCGGCGAGATAAGCGGTCCAGCGATTGTTGAGCCGGGCATATACATCCCATATTGGCAGGTCAACAGGGCACAAGGACTCGACACAACGTTGGTCGTATGCAATACAGGCGCCAGCCAGCTTGCAGCTGCTGTTGACGTGAATATCCACCTCTATTCTGGGCTTCTTGGTGATGAGATAGACACGATCTCTCACACCATAGCGGCCGGCGAACAAGTCAAGGTCGATTTCTCCGACCGCTTCGCTGATCCGCTCAGCCATTTCGGCTGCGCCAAGATTAGCTGGGACCGCGGTTCAATAGGCGTCTGGGCCATGATACAAAATGGCGACGCTCAGGCCGTATCAATGACGCTGAAGGACCCACAGATTCGGACTTCATATTTGCCATATTGGCAGGTATCAAGCGAATCAACCATCGACACTCTACTCGCCATAAGCAACATAGGTGGATCGCCCGTTGACCTCAATTTGCGGTTCTACAACTTCTCAGGAAGTGAAATCGGAGCTACGACGGTAACTATTCAGCCGAGGGCCCTCCGTCCGATCTACGTGAGTGCTCTGGTTTCAAACCCAGAATCGGAGGGCTCTGCTGTCCTCACCTGGGAGCGAGGTGTTCTGGCGGTCTGGGGCATGATTGCGGGCGAGACAGGTAAAGCCTATGAAGTGGCCTTTAATCAGCCATTTACCGGCAATATTGACCTGCCATACTGGGTGCGCAGTTCTTCTGGAGCGACCCCATTCAGGAGCCCATCAGCCATCGACCCGAACATCATCGGTAGATCGAGCAACGCAATTGGTGACACGAGCATTAGAAGCCTTGTTGCTAGAACACTCTCAGTGGATTCCAAGAAAGACGCCAGTCACTCAATGCCGCATCCCGTAGAGAAGGCTCTGCCGACAATCGGAGGTTTCGCGGAATCTAGGCCCAGGGATGTTCTCCCGCCGGTCAACAACTCAACCAAGCGAGGCTCAGCTCCTGAGCTATTTGAGTTTGATTGGGAGCCGCATTTAGCCACGACTCTTGACCCGATTACTTTCTACATCAATTACAGCGATGTAGATGAGGACCCACCGGCTGAAGCGTCGATCTACATTGACGATGTTAAGCATGAGATGTCCCTGCAAGAGGGTGTTAGCTATGACGGTCTCTACTCATATCAGACCTTCCTGCAAGCCGCTCTTGTTCCGCCTCACAGTATCTTCTTCATCTTCAGCGATGGTGAGCATACAGTGCGTTTCCCGATAGAATCGTACTACACAGTCGCTGTTTCAGAGGGCACGGAGGCACTGGACACCTGGCTTGTCGTAACCAATCTGACAGAAAACACCGCGCCGGCAATTGTGAGCCTAATGGATCAAAACGCTGAGATTGTAGCTAACCCGCAGATGCAGCTTGCTGGACTCTATAGAACCGGAATGATGCTATTCAGCGAATCATCTGTGCCACAAGGCTTCGGTAGCGGCATCATATCGCTAGGAATTGCGGAGCCGGTGATGAGCGTCTGGGGCATAGTCTATAGCGAGACATTCGACACAGGATACGCGCTGAACCTCGACGCGAACCACAGCAAGTCATTGTACGTCCCATACTGGTCAATCAACGATGAGTACGGCGTGCACTCCTGGATGGCCATTACTAATCGAGGCGAAGAGATGGGTGTGGTTACAGTAACATTAGCCGATTCGGAAGGCTCCTTTGTGGGCTTTGAGACTCAGGAGATTCACCCGAACAATATGTGGTTCTTTGATGTGAGAGATGCCCTATTCGATAGATCGACCAAGATATCTGGCCGCGCAACGATCATTTGGGAAGAGGGCGATTATCTCCTTTATGGAGCAATCTCCGATCTCACCAACCGGACCAGCTACCCGCTCAGCTTCATCCAGCCGAAGATACATAGGTAGTCGATCACCAGATCTTGAACTGAACTCGAGGGGACGAGGCGCCATCGCGCCTCGTCCCCTTTCCTTTTTCTTGAGCCAGCACACTTAATCCCCTTTCCCTAAACAAACCCGCATCGCACAACGGCGCGAATGCCGGGGATTGAATACTCGGCTGAAGTCAAGGTGGGTCTATTTTGATCCACCCGGAAGTGCTCAGGGGTGGGTCATTTTGTGACCCATCGCAAGATCGCCCTTTCAGCTGAGCTTTCCAGCGATTCACTGACATATCGGCGCTGGGTGGTGGATCAAAATAGAGCCACTTCGCGTTGCTAGTTAATTGGCACTTCGGCAGGCACATCGCGCTCTTTGCCCTGATAGAGAGGAACGAGATGCATCCGTGCAAATACTATATGCGTATGGCACAGAAACTGCTCTAATCATCAGCAAGAGACCACTGCAACACCTGCATTGCACAATAAGCATATAGCATGACATTGACAATAACCGGGAGCCGGCGGTTTGCGTAAGTCCGGACTCTCGTCAACCAACTTGCAGGGGTGTGGGTTTGGCTCGCGTTCCCGCTTTACAAGGCTTGAGCCATTCGGCCAACTATTCGGCCGAGGCTCATCGTCAGCGTGAGGTGGGTTCGCGCCCGCCCCAATGACGCGAATCGGTCCCGCCAAAAATCGAGGTCACCTCGGAGAGCTCCCCTGTCCGAGCCAAGTCTCACAATAGGCTTCCTCAAAGTGGCTGCCACGCATTGTGGGCGCAAACTCGCATGGTCGCTCCCTTAATTCATATAGACAAGCCGCCCGCTGTTTCGGATACTAAAAATCGCAAAGAGGCTGGTATGCAATCTAGCCGCTTGCGCAGTATCGACCATAAGTCAAGGCAAGGAGCGCGATGAAGGTTCTGGTCGTCGGTAACGGAATAGCTGGGAATGAGGTGGCGTTTGCTCTAAGAGCTCTTGGGGCGCGCTGCGAGATCACGATACTCTCGGCGGAGAATTGGCCAGAATACGACCCGTGCTCGCTCCCGTATTTCGTCGGGGGCGACATCCAACGAGAGGCGGTCTTTAGACGGAGATTGTTCGACTACAAACAACATAGCATCGAGCTGATTCTTGGGAACGAGGCGATATCCATCGACCCTCAAGCAAAGCATGTAGTCACACGAAATGGCAAGACATACCCGTTCGACAAGCTCGTCCTCGCCAATGGCGGGCGCCTCGTCATTCCGCCGCTCGACGGCATTGACCAGCCGGGCATTTTCAGCTGCAAGGAGCTGGGCGAGGCGGACAGGCTACATCAACACAAAGGCGGAAAGGCCGTGGTCATCGGTTCGGGAGCCATTGGAGTTGAGGCGGCCGAGGCGCTGAACATGCGTGGTCTTGAGGTTACTATCATAGAGCTTCTCGGTTGGATGCTGCCGACGATGTTCGATGAGCCCGTTGCGAGGCGCCTTGAGAGCGCGCTGAGAGGTTACGGGATAGAGATTCTGACGGCCGAGAGGGTGCAGCGC
The DNA here is from genome assembly GCA_021160245.1 of bacterium. GTDB lineage: Bacteria > B130-G9 > B130-G9 > B130-G9 > B130-G9 > JAGHCW01. The sequence goes on from JAGHCW010000120.1 coordinate 15,447, forward strand.
GTCGAGCGCGATGGCGAGACGATGAGAGTTGTAACAAATAAGCGCGAGATCCCATGTGACACGATTGTGACGGCAACCGGCGTGGCGCCTCAAACAGCCCTTGCAAAAGAAGCAGGGCTACATGTTGAACGAGGCATAATCGTTGATGACAGTATGGCAACGAGCCATCGGGATATTTACGCCTGCGGCGATTGCGTTCAGGCAAGAGATGCTTTCACGGGCGAGCGCTGTGTGTATCAGTTTAAGCACAACGCAATAGAGCAGGCCCGCGTCGCCGCAAGGAACATTCTGGGCGAAAAGGCGAGTTATCGTGGTTCATACACCTTCGCGCGGGCACATTTCTTTGAAACACATGCGGCGATGTTCGGAAAGACGATGCGGAGCGTTCGCGACGATGGAGATTTGGAGGTTATCGATCGCGAAGGTGATAGCGGTTGCCTGAGGATTATCCTTAAAGAGGGCAAGATAGTCGGTGGAGAGGCGATTGGGGAATCCGCAGATAACATTGGTCTTTTTCTTGGGGCAATGTGGAGAGAGGATGATATAGACGATCTTAGAGTCAATTGGCAACAGATCGCGAGGCTCGATTCTCGAGTGCCCTGGATATATCGCAAGTTGGGCCGATTGATGGGCCTTCCGACCGATGGAGGATTTTCACCACAGAGTCACAGAGTTGCACAGAGAAGAACGTATTGACTAAGATTTATCTCTGTGACTCTATGGTAGATATTTACGTTGTCTCAACATGATCAAAGGAGGCGAGCATGAGCAAAGCAAGCGAGGAATGGGCAAGGAGACCCTATGGTCGGGTGATCTCTGAGGAGGAGCTTAGAAAACGGACACATCCGGCGTGGCCCTACATCCACTTCAACCCGGGCAAGCCGGTCGATCCTGTAAAAGTCGATGAACTTCTCAGGGGCGTCATCGACGTACACGTTCACGGGGCGCCTCTTGGGGGCTGGCTCGCCGGTAGGCCAACGATGGTCGAGACGTGTATCGAGGCGAGCGAGGCGGGCATGAAGGCCCTCGTCTTCAAAGACCACAACACGATGACGAATAATTGTGCCGACATCATCCAGGACTTCCTGGGCAAAATGGCGAGGGATAAGGCGAAAGAGGGCGTCGATTTCACGCCGGTTGAGGTCCTGGGCGGCATCGTGCTGAATGAGACTATCGGCGGCATGAATGTCAAGGCCGTGAAGACGTGCCTCGGCTATGGGCGATGCAAAGAGGTGTGGCTGCCGTCGCTCGACGCAAAGCACCAGCGAGAGGCGATGGGCCTTGATGGGGGCATCGCGGTCACGACCGGTGGGGACGCGCTCACACCTGAGATGATACAGATTCTCGATCTTCTGGCCGAGTACAACAACAATGACAAGGGCGAGCGCGTTGTTCTGTCAACGTGCCATGTGTCGAACGAGGAGAAGGCCGCGGTGCTTAAGTACGTCAGAAAGCGAGGCCAGGATGTGAAGGTTTTGCTAGACCATGTGACTCAAGAGATGACGATCCTAAGCCCGGGTGAGGCCAAAGAAATGATTGACCTGGGCGGCTATCTGGAGTTCGCCGAGTGCTCGTGCATTCCCTGGCCCGGTATGCAGGACTGGATCATCGCATTTGACTACTCGTTCTCGTTGATCAAGGAGCTAATCAAAGAGAAAGGCCCCGGCCAGCTGGTTCTCATCACGGACGCCGGCCAGCCAGGCAACAAACCCGTGCCCGGATGGAAGATGTTCATAAAGACGCTTCTTGCGCAGGGAGTGAGCGAGGCGGACATCAACGTCATGGCCAAAGATGTTCCGGCGAAGCTAATTTACGGATAACCCGGGATTGCCTGCGGAGTGGTCTCCAGCGATAGCCCACGCGGAAAGAGCTTATTGCGTGGGCTGCAACCATTTTAGAACGTGCTTCTGGAAGGCCAATATATCCGACAGGTTGTGTCGAATCGCGCCGAAAACGGTGAGCGGATCAAGTTCCGGATCGAGATTCACTAGCCGATCACGTATCGAGATGAGGCTCTTGAGTTTCGGGCCAAGGTCGGAGGGTATCACCTTGCATGATATGAGCATGTCAAAAATCGTATGATGGTCTGGCGGCTTTTGGAGACCGTGCGCAGTGACTATGTGGATACCGAGGTTTATGCAGCTACCGACGGAGCCTTGCAGCAGGAAGCACCCGGCGCTAAAATAGAACTCATCCTCAAGGAACTTCTCCAGGCCTGCCTTGGAGATTTCCATGAGAAGCGCGTTATTGCTGTTGATCTGCTTCAGATAATAATCAAGGTCATGGTCGATCAGGTCCCTGTCGTCCAACTCAAATGTCCCTTTCATCTCATCAACCCCATGCGTCGGGATCAATCGAACTCCATTAGATCATCAATCCTGCGCCTCACGACTTTGTAATCATTGCCCACTTTGTCCTCTGCTTCCCTGCTTTCTTCCGTGCTCATGTCCGCTGGCATGCGATCGACAGCCTCCGGGCGCATTGGAGTCTCCTTCCGCCTCGACGGCGACCCAAGTAGAACCTCACGCACGGCGCTTCTTGTGCTATCCTCTGAGAGGCTGTGCATTCTAGACGCTGCCTGAGTATCCAGCCGTAACCAAAGCATCAGCACGCGGTCGCTAAAGAAGTACCTGCCATCTGACACATATAGAACAAGCGAACGCAGGAGCCACTGCAAATAGTCATAAGACGCCGGAATACTCTTACCGAGTTTCGAGGCGATCTGGGATGCGGTCAGACCATCACCAAAGGACAAAATTCTCATTATATGCCTCAGCGCTGTGTCACCGCGAACACTCGAGAGCACATCGCGAAGCTTCAGCTGGCAGAGAAGCGAGAGAGATGAGGACTGGTCAGACAGCAAGTCCGCAACTAGAGACACGAGCAAAGACTCCTTGAGTATGGCCTTGCTTGGCTTCCAGCCAATCGCTCCACACAGCGCCTCAAGGTATGATATTCTACCATCACAAAGCGACCTGAATAACTCCGGCTCGTCTTCAACGGGTTTAACACCCAGTATCTCCGCGACAGCCAACTGAGCCATGTCTGAGCTCAACGAGGGTATGACGAATGTTCGAAGCCTCATTCCTTCCAAAGCTCCTGCCGCCATACTCAAGACCGCATCCGCGCTTGTGCAGTATTCAAGAAAAACGAGGCGCACATCCGGGACCTCTCTTAGAGCGCTCCCCAAGTGCGCAAACGGGCTTCCTATAGTCTTGTAGCTCCCAAGCGCCCTGAGTGATGCGAAATCCCTGATGACCACGAAAGGTCGCCTGCACTCTCGCGACGCATAATCGGCAAGTCGCCTAAACGAGGCGAGAAGACCATTCCGCATTTGCTCAGAACCCATGGGGTCCGGAATGCCGCTCTTGCGATCTGTCAACATGTAGCCCGGCACTCCGTCAGGGATCACCTCGTCGCCGGTAATTGCTCGCCCAATCGCCTCATTCAGCCCGGACATGAGAATCGCCGGAGAGAGAGCGATTCTGCTGAAGTCTGCGAATGCGGAAACAAACGGTTGCTGGCGCGCCTTGAGCGCATCTTCGTGTTGGATCGGCTTCTGAGCCGCAATCCGGAGCAAGCGGCGCCAGAATAGCTGAACCGCGCCTCGGTCGTCCGCAATAACGAGAAGGTTCGCGCCATCCTGCTCTATTGCGTTGATAAAAGCATCAAACGCTAGTATCTCGTTTGGGAGGAGACGCTCATCTAAGTGCGGACAGCGTTGCAGATTGCTCATACACTGAATATGCTACTCAACGCAATCGGAAGCAAGCGCAAAAAAGACTGCCCAATGACAAGAGATCAGATTCTCCTTCTCTTCTATTTCCGATGGGCATAACCTTCTCGATGATAGGGCTTGTTTGGGGAGGATGTTCCGGGTTATTCTGATGGCGATCCGACATTAGAACCATGGAGAAGAAAATGGTAAACGCGCTAATTACCGGAATAACCGGTCAGGATGGCTCCTATCTGGCCGAGCTGCTGCTGGACAAGGGCTACAAGGTATTTGGAATGCAGCGACGGGCTAGCACTACTACTGATATTCGAGTAGCACACCTCCTTGACCGCATCGTGCTCATTCCCGGCGACCTTCTCGACCAGAACTCGTTGAAGATGGCGCTTCAGCAATCCGAGGCGGATGAGGTTTACAATCTGGCAGCCCAGTCGTTCGTTCCTACATCTTGGAACCAGCCGCTTCTTACGGGCGAGATTACCGGCCTCGGCGTCACGCGGCTGCTTGAAGCAATAAGAGAGGTGAACCCCAAGGCCAAGTTCTATCAGGCATCCTCCAGCGAGATGTTCGGCAAGGTGCAGGAGGTTCCCCAGACAGAAAGGACGCCCTTCCACCCCAGAAGCCCGTACGGTGTCGCAAAGGCTTATGCCCACTGGATAACCGTCAACTACCGCGAGAGCTACGATATGTTCAACTGCTCAGGCATCCTCTTCAACCACGAATCGCCCAGACGCGGGTTGGAGTTCGTCACGAGAAAGGTCTCATTTGGCGTTGCCAAGATTAAGTCCGGACTCGCCTCGGAACTGTACCTAGGCAACCTTGCCGCCAAGCGTGACTGGGGCTTTGCGGGCGATTATGTCGAGGCAATGTGGCGAATGCTCCAGCAGGATGAGCCGAACGACTATGTTGTCGCCACGGGGGAGACCCACTCTGTCGAGGAGCTCTGCCAGATAGCATTCTCCCACGTCGATCTTGATTTCAAGGAGCATGTGAAGATTGATGACCGATTCATTCGGCCGGCGGAGGTCGATCTTCTGATAGGCGATGCGACCAAAGCCCAAGATATCCTGAACTGGAAGCCCCAGGTGATGTTCGATGCACTCGTTAGAATGATGGTTGACGCCGATCTTGAGCTATTGTCATCTAACGGGAAGCGCCATCCCGACACGCTGCACCACCAGGCGCTGTGATGCGAGTCTTTGTAACCGGCGCTGAGGGCTTCGTTGGTGGTCACTTAATCGACCTGTTGCACGCCCGCGGCGATGAGATAGCCGGCACGACGCTCTCAAAAGAGCTGCTGGGCGACCACATTCCCGACGCCGCGAAAATAGTCGAATGCGACATTCTGGATGGCCCCAGGCTAAGCGAATTCATATCCGATTTCGCGCCCGACGCGATAGTCCACCTCGCCGCGATGAGCTCCGTCTCAATCGCTCGAACGAAGCCTGAGTTAACGGTGCAAATCAACGTTCTCGGCACGCTGAATCTGCTGGAGGCGGCGGCAAAACTACCGAACAAACCCAGAACGCTCATAGTCAGCACGGCCGAGGTTTATGGCGCGGTGGCCGAAGGCGATTGCCCGATCGACGAGAACCACCCCGTCAGGCCCCAGAGCATATACGCCGCCTCAAAAACCAATGCCGAAACGCTCGCCTCGTTCTACGCTCGCGCCCACGGCCTCCCAGTCGTGATCGTCCGCTCGTTCAACCACACCGGGCCGCGTCAGGCGCCCACGTTCGTCTGCTCGTCGTTTGCTAAACAGGTGGCCGAGATTGAGGCGCAGAGAGCCGAGCCTGTGATGCGGGTCGGCAACCTTGCGGCGAGGCGCGATTTCCTCGATGTTCGTGACGTTGTCCGCGCATACCTCTTTGCTATCGAGAACGCGGAACCCGGCGTTGTGTACAACATCTGCTCTGGGAATGCCGCCTCGATCCGCGAGGTCCTCGACACGTTGCTCTCATTGACGAACGCCGTGATCGATGTTCAGATTGACCCCGCCTACCTCCGCCCTCTGGACATTCCGCTCTTGGTCGGCAGCCACGCCCGCTTCACCGCCGCCACCCGCTGGCAACCCACCATCCCCCTAACCCAAACCCTCAACGATCTCCTGGACTATTGGCGGGGCTGATTCTGCGTCGGGCGCATTGCGGCTGAAGAGACCGCCAGAGCTTATCCGGTGCCACAAATTGTCGGTAGATGCTGAAAACTACTTGAAGAAGACACGTGGTTTCGGTAAAGGTTGTTGAAATAGGAGCCATAGCCATGAATGATATAAGCAAATCGTCCGAAACAGAGCTGCTTCAGGACCTATGCCGTAAATATGGCATTGATGCGAAGGTTGTGGAGGAGCTCATCAAGATCGGGAAGCAATTCCAACGCATGGAGCGCAGGCACGGCATCTATGATGAGCTCCGTCGATGCATTCGTGACAGCATTGATGCGAGAGAGAATGAGGTCCGATGAGCACTGAAGAGACCGCATCTGAGCTTAAGACCAAAGCTCTGGAGGCTATAGAACTCTTGGCTACTGTGATCGACGACATCGAGCAACGGATGAACTCCGTGGATGATGTCGATGCAAAGAGAGCTCAGTTGAAGGAGATCTCTCGATCCATAGAGCAATTGGAGAATAAGAACATTGCCGTCCCCGATGTCCTACGGCACCTCAAAACAACCCTCGTAACCGAACTCACCGCCGCGGATGAACCTAGGGATGTGATGCTCGAAATCGGCAAGGCACTGACAGAAATATTCCGACCCATGGAGGGACTAGGCCTAACGAGCAGGACTAAACCCAAGCGGAGTCGCCGGGGGTCATCGGCACCAATCACGTCCGACTCAGTTTTGCGGCAGCTCATCATCGACGCCCTGCTTTCTTATGGTGGACGCGCACGCAGTCGGGATGTCCTGAAGTGGATTGAAGGGAAACTGGAGGGGCAATTCACACCTCGCGATCTGGAAACGCGGATGGACGGACGAACTTTGGTCTGGAAAAACAACGTACAATGGCAGCGCGCCATCATGGTTCGCGAGGGCGTATTGAGGAGTGATTCGCCCACGGGAATCTGGGAACTGAATGAGTAGGGACAAATGAACAAGCAGGACAACCTATCTGACCTCAAATCAGTGGCGTTTGAGGCATTGGATTCGCTGGATGCTTCTATCCGCGAGATTTCTGAACGGGCGAGAACGATGCCAGAAGAGGCAGAGAAGAGGGCGCAATTGAAGGCTGTTTCACAATCCATCCACCAATTGGAGGGCATTGGCATCCCGGTTCCCGATGAACTTCGGCATTTGAGAACGACACTTGTTTGCGAGCTGGAGGTAGCCGACACGCCCCGGAAGATACTACTTGAGATAGGTGAAGCTCTGAAGGAGTTGATGGCTCGCCTGGACAGTCTGGGAATGGCGGGGAGGCACCGGCGCAGTAGAAACCGTGGCAGCTCGGATGAAGGTATAACCCCAATTGAGACACTCAAAGAACATCTTCTGCAGGCGATTCGAGCTCTAGGAGGAAGGGCTCATCCCAAGGAGATTCTGGATTGGATAGAGGAAGAACATGGAAATGACTTCTTGCCGGGCGACCTCGAGGTGCGACCCAGCGGCAGCAAAGCGTGGCACCAGAGGGTTCATTACGCGCGTTACAGAATGGCCCAAAAGGGTATCTTGAGAAGGGACTCACCCGTTGGTCTATGGCAGCTGACGGAGGACCATAGTTGATGCGATTACTTAAGCTCGTCATTGAGAATTACAAGTGTTTTAAGGGACCGACCGAGATCGACTTCACGGCCGGGCGTGTTGAGCCGGGCAGAAACATCTTCCTGATCGGCGGCATGAACGGCGCAGGCAAGACTGCGATCATGGAGGCGATAAACATCTGCCTCTATGGAGCGAAGAAGACAGTCATCCATGAGCGGATAAACGACAACCAGCGGAATAAGCAGAATGCCAGATGTTCAATCGAACTCTGTTTTGAAACAGACGGTGCCGTCGAATGGACGGTCAAACGGTCCTGGGTCTCACATGGCCTTTTCCCTCCACCGAGCGCAAATCAGCTCAATGAGAATCTCGCGGTGGTTGTTGGCGGCAAGAAAACATCAGGCATGAGTGAGTCGCGCTGGGCTGACATTCGAGACACAATAATCCCCAAGACTGCCGCCCAATTCTTCTTCTTCGATGGCGAAAAGATTCAAGAGATGATGGCGGATGAGCGCTCAGAACAGACTCTAAAGGACTCGATGGAAGCGGTCTTGGGAATTGCTGTGATACGAAAACTGATCAAGGACATGAAGAATATCCTAAAGGAAGAACGAGACAATAGACCTCCCACCTCAGAAAAAGACATAAATGTGGAGAGAAAGCAGCTTGAGGCGCTTGAGGCCAAGCTCGCCAAGAAAACTGAACTCATTGAGCAAGCGAGAGATGATATCAACGAGTTCCAGTCTGAGCTCGTCGCGCTCGATAAGACTTTCAACGACAAGTTTTCCCCGGACCAGAAGAGTCAGGAGAAGCGCGACAAGTTGAGGCGTCAGGAGGCGCGTCTGGAGAGCCGGCGCCACGAGATCGATAAAGAAATCAAGGAGTATGCTGAGCACACTCTGCCGCTATCGCTGCTCATTGGGTATTTCCCGGAATTGCGAAGGCAGCTCGACGCAGAGCGGAGGGTTGTCAGAAGCGCGGCAGTTCAGGACGAGGCGGACTCGCTTGCTACGGCAATCGTTGAGGCGACTGCGCGTCCCGAAACGGTCTGTTGCCATCGCGAGATGAGCCATTCGGCGAGGGAGGAGCTCCGCAATCGAGTGCTGGCGGTGCTTCGTGGTCTTCCGGATGAGGCCGAGCAGTCTGGCAAGCCGCTGGAGCTGTTTCAGCTGTCCGCTGCAGATGCGACTCGAGTCTCAGACCGTCTAGCCGAAATCGAAAGAGATGGTCCATCCCGGTTTAACTCTCTCTTAATGGAAAAGGAGGATATCGCCTCCAAGCTGGAGAATATCAAGGAAGAGGTCCGGAAGGCGTCAATCGCCGATTCGGACAAGAATGATTTCACGAAACTCCAGTCCGACATCAAGAGCTATTCGGCCCAATTGAGCAGACGAAGTGATGAAAGGAGTCGCTTGATTGACGAACATCGCAAGATAGAGGAGCAGATCGAAGACCAACAGCGGAAGTTGGATACGCTTTACAGAGATTTTGCTGCGACGAAGGAGCACAAGGCATTCATCACACGGAGCCAAACTCTCATCAACCTTCTCAACGAGTACCTCGATCTGGTGCGCAAGAGCAAAGTGGCAACGCTACAGGAGCGTACCTTTGAGATGTACCGCCGGCTGGCAAGCAAGAGCGACCTTATCAGGAGTGTTGAGATAGATTCTGAATCGTACCGCATTGCTATCAGAAACGTTATGGGGCACGACGTGGCCAAGCATAATCTCTCCGCTGGTGAGAAGGAGGTTTTCGCGATTTCGCTGCTCTGGGGGTTGGCGCAAACTTCTGAATTGAAGCTCCCTGTAGTGATTGACACGCCACTCTCAAGGCTTGATAGCATGCACAGAGATAGAATCGTAGCCGACTATTTTCCAAACGCCGCGACTCAAGTGATTGTGCTTTCAACCGACACGGAGGTGGACAGGTCATACTTCAGCAGGCTTGAGCCGGATCTTCAGAACACGATTAGCCTGCAATTCGACAAGGCGCGGAAGCTCACGACCATTGAGGAAGGCTACTTCTGGGAGCAACCATATGGCTGAGCGCCTACTAATAACATCCTCTGAGAGCGCCAGGATTTTGAATGACCTGAGATATGCAACGAAGCTCGAATTCGTGGCGCTCGCGCGTCTTGCACTCGGATTTTCTCTCAAAATGAGCGGATGCAATGTGCCCGAGTCTCGGGATTTCTCAGGGAATAAAATCCACAGAGAAGGCCTTTTTGGCAAAGATCTGTCGGTTTTCCGGAGCCTTGTTCGTTCAATTTACCAAGATCCCTTTGAGGACGATGACGGGTTTTTCTCGAGGCGCTCAGTCTGCAAGGACCACATAGATAATGGCCTGGCCCTGCTTGGTCAGATATTTGAGGAGTGTGGTCGAAATGCAGACGCCTTCTTTCAGAAGCTGGCGGCAGAGATTCCGTCAGGCCCCAGCCCGACCGCAGGCGGAGTAATTCCGCATCTGAACATTGAGGTCGGCAAGGACCTTAGGAACAAGCCTGTTGTTCTTGAGATCAACAATACGGCGCGTCATCCGAACCCGCACATGGCGATTATGGGCAAGTCAGGCGCGGGCAAGACCCAGATTCTGCTCAAGATTCTGGCCGATATTCGCAAACAATCAGGATTCCAGACGAACTTCATCCTATTTGACTACAAGGGTGACATTGTCTGTCAAGAGCGATTCATCGAGGTTTGCCGGGCCGCGAAGTACTCCCTCCCGAAGGATCGATTGCCAGTGAATCCGTTTGTCTTGGAGGATTACGGCGAGCAGTCCGTTCTCATCTCTGCGCGTGAGAAGGCGGAATCCTTCGCGTCAATCAATCGCAAATTTGGTGTCGTTCAAATGGGCAACCTAACAAGGGCAATCGAACGCGCCTATAGCCAGCGGTCCGATGAGCACTTGCGATTCCCCGATTTCCGCGAGGTTCTAGCGATTGTCGAGGATATGTACGAAGAGAGAAACCCGGACACGCTTACCCAGGTGCTCACGGATCTCTCCAGGTTCTCCTTGTTCTGGGAGCACGGTGGCGAAGATGTGCCTATCGAGCATATTTCAGAGCAAACGGTCGTCATCGACTTGCATGAGCTGCCGGTTCTCAAGGAACTGGTTGCCTACCTGGTTATTGAGCGCCTTTACAAGGAAATGTCGGCCCTGCCCGACAGTCAAACAGTCGGAGATAGACGCGAGATAAGAACCATTCTGGTCATTGACGAGGCGCACAATTACATAGGTCAAAACAATCCATTCCTTCAGAAGATCGTGCGCGAGGGTCGCTCAAAGGGCATAGCGGTCTTCTTCGCCTCGCAGTCGCCAAGTGACTATGAGCAGAAGTTCTTCGATTTCAAGGAGCATTTGGAGTTCTCGCTCATCATGGGATGTAGCGTGAAGTCCCGCTCCGCCGTTCAGAATCTCATTGCATGTAACTCGCAGACGGCTAAGCAGTTGCAGGTGAATCTGGCCCACTTGAACACGTTTGAGGTCATTTCAAAGGCCCTCGGGGAGGATAGGGACTACACGCAGTTCACTGCCATCCCATTCTACGAGGCATACTAATAGGTTTTGCGCACGATGACCAATTGACAGCTGCGCCTCGAAGTTCTATGTTTGACGATAGCGGAGATTTGAATTTGACATGGCGATTAGAGCAGGGAGGGCGGCCGCTGGCGCGTTTTTGCGCGCTGGAGGAAAGTCCGGACTCCGAAGGGCAGGGCGCTGGGTAACACCCAGGAGGGGTGACCCTACGGAAAGTGCAACAGAGAGCAGACCGCGAATTCGCTTATTTATAGCGAACGCAAGGGTGAAACGGTGAGGTAAGAGCTCACCAGCGGCCCGGGTGACCGGGTCGGCTTGGTAAACCCCGCCCGGAGCAAGACTAAACAGGGGGGATTGAGCGCTGCCCGCGCGAGCCCCCGGGTGAGTCGCACGAGGCGCCGGGCAACCGGCGTCCCAGATAAATGGCCGTCGCCCGTTGAGCGTGAATCGCCTGCGGGAACAGAATCCGGCTTATATCCCTGCTCTGACGCCTATTAACGGACTGCAGCTGGCCTTCGGGGTCTGGCCACGCCGCCTTTTCTCTTCAGATGGAAGCCCTCCAAGTAAAGGTCTCCCACATCGATACGGTTGTCCGAGCGATAAGAGAATATCCCAAGATCAACAAAGTAGTTCAGGAGATTGCCGGGGCGCGTTTCAGGAGGCACATTACGCTCTCCTGACCACTTGATTCCCTGTAGCACTCCGAGGAAACGTTTTCGATCTCCCGGGACGAGAAGGCCCCTCCCCTTGAAGCTCTCCCTGACAGTCCTTATCCAAGGGAACTCCTCCTCGGCTAACTCGTTGACTCTATACTCCGACACTTTATCCAGGGCGCCACGGAGTGCCGTGTAATGTATTAGATTACGCGAATTTTGCGCCCTTCTGTCCCTGATCTCGAACTCAGCGGCTTCCTCGATAAGTAGAAGCAGAGGCCGGGGGTAGATTCGCGCAAAACCATCCTTCAGATGATTCGGCATCCAGGTAAGGGTACGGCCCCTCCTGGGGTCCTTCCCCATGTATTCTCCGAACATCCGAACGACAGCGGCTTTGTATCCCTCTTCGTCAGAGACCTGAGGGAGCCGGCCCAAATCTGCGTGGGAAGAAAACACGAGCTTATCGCTCTTGATAGTCGCAAGCGGCAGCTTCATTTGCTTTGAGACAGCTGGCTTGAGGTAGTCATAGAACAGGTCATTGTTTAGCAGCCGCTTGAAGAGCACGCCGTAGAACTCAGGAACGCTCCAAATCAATTCGGCTCTATTCGATGCTATCTTCGCGATATCCGGACCAGACTGAGTAACCTCCCTGTAGAGGTCCCTCCGCAAGAATATTTTCGGCCTTATGTGCCTTAAGCGCCTCATATAAGCCCAAAAGTGGACTAATCCTTCAAGAACAATTCTCAGGGATTCCCATTCGCCAGTGGTCATCCGATCCAGATAGTCATAGGAGACGAATACGAAGTCGCTCCTTTCCCGAAGGTTCTCATCCAAGCTATCGAGTGCCGCGTAAATAGTCGCTAGGTTTTCCTCAATCTGTTGAACCAGCGCGTTAAGGTCCCATTTTTTGCATAAGATTGCACGAACCAGCGAATTCGGTAAGGCTGACTCGCGAATCAATTCGTTCTCAATGAGAACTCTGAGAAGCAATCCTAGCCACAACATACGGAGGTCAGATGGTTTCTTCCCATCAGCGAAGTGTGTTACAATCTCGCCTGGTGGGAATGTCTTTTCAGCATCATCATATCCGACTAGCCACTTGGTTCTCCGAACGTCTGGTGCAGAGAGATTCTTCTGTCGGGCCAGCTCCACAATAGCACTCCGACCTTTGTCATTCTGCAGAGCGCGGAATAGATGCGTCTTCCCAGAGCCTTTGTCCCCGATGATGAGTCGCACATCCGGATCGAGAACCCGAAAGTGAGCTCGGATGGGCACAAAGGTCTTGAGAAAGGTCTCGGGGTCTTCAGACTCGCTCTCGGCCTGACCCTTATGACAAAGATCGATTAGGCTCTGGAGCAGAACTTGTCGTTGCTGGTCATTCAACCGCCTACTCACGAAAGCGCTCTCCCGACTCGCTCCAGAAGGAGCCTCGCGAAGTTCTTGAAATCGCCTTCTGAAAGAAGGTCTGCGATATCTCGAATATTCTCTGCGTCCTTGATGATTGGATTGAATCCAATTAGAATCGGGAAATGTGGCTTAGTTGTTGTATCCATTGAAGGAAGCGGATGCCTTATCTCGTCCTCTGCGTCTTCCTCTGCGTCCTCCTCGTCATAGTAGTTCGTGCTGAGCAATTCGTAAGAACGGTCGAGGAAACGCTCAAACTGGTCTTTGCGTTTTTCTCCAGGGGCAGGCGCCATGGCAAATACAAGGGCACAATCGAGCTGCTTCTTATCTCTCTCGATTAGGTCACGACCCAAGAAGCGAACTACCAGTTCCATGCCTCGCCAGCTCTGCTCGTTGCTCAGACCAAACAGAACATCCAGATGTGACATTCCCGAAAGCGCCAAGCCACCCAAGTCATGGAATCCCGCTCGTGAGTCAATGAGGATGTAATCGACATCCCTTTCTGATCTTATATGTTTGAGAAGCTCCTTTAGAGGCAAGAACCCTGGTCTTTCCCCGGGCATAGGGGCATAGAGCGCCTCGTAGTCAATGCGGGCGAGCTTCTCGAGGTAGTATTCGTCAAGCTTGCCTGCAGGAAAAACCGTAATTGGGGGACCGTCGGCGACAACTATCTGATCATCAACGACATGGCAATAATCAGAAATGTCCATGCTCCCTCTTGACTCAAGAATGGAGCTTTCCAGAAGAAAATCGACAACACCGTATTCAGCGACCTGGCCGTCCGCGCCAGGTAGCAGCGATGAAAGACCAGGCGCCTCAAGATCAAGGTCAATCACCGCGACTTTCTTGCCGCTTCGAGCGAGCTGGATGGCGAGTGACACCAACGCGGTTGTGCGCCCAACTCCTCCTTTGAAGGAGTAAAAGGACAGAACTGGCGGGGTGTGCTCATTGAGAGGCCACGGTTCGTTCAGAGGCGGATTGAACCACGACGCCTTCGAGATGTGGCGGTCAAGAATCTTGATCTCAGGCTGACCGTAGTCAATGGTTTCTGCATGTTTCCATGCCTGTTCATAGACAGCCTCTTCGGCCTTGGATGAGTCCTCAGACCACACCCATATCTCGTTCTTCCAGAAGGGGCCCGCGGCACTCTGAAGAATTGCCAAGACGGCTTCTCTTGCCTTCTCGACGTTATTCTTCTCGTCGATTTTCAACAGGACTCGCAGAATGCCCTTGATGTCCCATATAAGGCAGACACGCGATACGCCTGCATCCGCTAAATCGGATTTCTTCTGGAAAATTCCATTCTGAACATCCCGTCGGGCTTCACTGAAATGCTTCATTCTGGCATCTCCACATGGCCATCTAGAATCATAGGGATCAGAAGCCGTTCGAATGACATTCTGGCCGCTTGGCAGAACTCCTTTGCGTCAGCATCCGATGTATTCCCGGTTTTTGTGTATCTCAATTCTGGTTTCCAGCCATCACAAGCTCTGAGCATCACATCTATCACGTCGGTATGATAACGTCTGAGCGCGGGTGAAAGCAAGACTGCAAGTTCAAGAGCGTTGCCTGCCAGAGCCGGGAGCTCATGGCCATACGTTC
>JAGHCW010000085.1 GCA_021160245.1 bacterium
ACCCGTGCGGGTGATTGGTACGAGGCGGCCGACATCTACCGAGACTGGGCGACCTCATCTGGGGGGAGCGCGCCTCCCTGGTGTAAGAACGGGCCAAAGCGGACGCAATCGGAGAGGACATGCGCGAAATGGCTGCAGGAAGAAGTGGCACTTGCGACCTTTGGAATTAGCAGCCGGCGGGACCAATCGGCGTGGCTAGGCGCTTTTCATAAGGCGATCGGGGCTCCGGTCTTCCACATACTAGGCTTTGACTGGGAGACAATCGACAATAGCGCGTCTGACGCAGGGCTTATGGACTTGGAGAGAAGATGGCTGAATCTCAAGAATGTGGCCGCAATCCGCAAAGCAGGGGATTATTTCGCAGTATTCAAGGTGGACTTCTGGCTCTCCAAATCGGTCTCGGAATTTTCCCGACTCCGGCATGGCGAGACCGGGCATCATTTTGTTGATGGGGGTAAGTCGAAGGTTTGGATGTGCCCGCTTTCACCCGATTGGCAGAACTTCTATGTGCATCGTGATCGGACACTCACCGGGGCGGCAGACTTGAGGTGTGACGCCCTTTACAACGACATATCAGTTTGCTGCGCTGCGCCGCTTTCGTGCCTTAATCCCCTGCACGGTCATCCATCTCGGGGTAAAAGCGCCACGATAGTTCAGGGGTATCGCGCCCTCCTGAATCGCTCTCACGAGGCCTGTGCAGCGGACAAAGGCGGCAAGAGGGTCCCGATTGGGACGGAGGTTATCACGGAAAATCTTATCGATGTCATGGATTTCTGCCAGAGCCGGGCAATGGCTGGGATTCAGGGGGCGTTCGAGTGGAAAGGCGACCCAAGCGGGCGAGTAACGATGATACCGATGTTCGATTATGTCTATCATGAATTCGGGCCTGTCCGACTTGATGGCTTCGCTAAGGCAAGTAGGCGGTTTGGCGACATATTTTACTTTATAGCGGCGCGCGTTTACCTGTATGGAGCCATTCTGGAGCTCAATTACGAGTTTAGCGCTCTAGAGCTTTTCGAGGGAATGAAAGGCTCGACGCATTACCTGACCTATGATTACTGGACGGAGTTCATTGAGGATCAGAGCCCCCAGGCGGTCTGTTCTGAATATCTTGAGTTCGCCTCGCGCATGGCTTCGGCCCGGGTGGGGTTTGGTTGCGATTATCTCTGCTGGGGTAAGATGATGCCACCGCTGCCAATTAGCTCGCAAGTGCCGAAGCTAATGTTGGATTATGACCATTACAATGTCTTCAAAGAGGAAGACTCCCATCGGTCCGGCGTTGTTGAGGCGGAGGCGGTCGTAACGTCCGGCTGGCGAAATGGACCCCGGCTGGGATTCTTCATGGCGAATATATCATCGTCCGTAATCAGCGTCGAGTGTGTCTTCGACCCCACGCGTTACGGCTTTGGCTCCAGCTATCAAGTTGATCTCGTTGGGCAGAGCAAACGGCTAAAGCTCCTGACAGCTGAGGGGAAAGCGCGGCTTAAGATCGAGGCGCCGCCACGCGACGTTGTGATGTTGGAGGTATTGCCGTTGACCGGATCTAGAGCGGCATCGACTGAGAAGACCCCCAGACCCTAATGACATATTCTGTCAATGTCGGTGAATGATCGGAAGACCGCTGTGGGTCGGGGGGAGGGATGGCCGCTAATCGAGCTTTCTGACGGTGATACGGTCCTTCACTTCATCTGACCGCAACGTGCGGCCGTCGAGGTGAGTCAAGAGAACGGCAGCGATCGCCGCCAGCAAGAAGTATGCCGGCAGCGGCAAGACCATCTGAGTGAAGAGCTGGGTCTCATTGATCAACTGCCCCGTGCCTAGAAGGTTATGTGGGCCGAAGCCTGTGTGGGTAAAGATAGTATCAATGATGAAATGGAGTGGAACAAAGACGACGGCAGGCGCGGCGGTCAGCCAAAACTTGCCCACGAAGGGTCTCATTCGCCAGAAGATGAGGGCGGGCATGAAAACCAGGATCATCAGCCAGATATGGGTGAATCTGGGGGGCCGAGCGAACATCGCGGCTAGCGCCAATGAGGCAATATAATAGGCTGCTAGGGAGGCCTTAATGGCCCGGCCGGGCGTGGTTCGGACGAGGCGCGCGGATACTGCGGTAGCTGCGGCCATCAGAATGAACTGCGCTATGTAGTGTTGCGGGATTTCCCCAATGAGCAGAGGGGAGAAGGATAGCATGGCGCACACCGAGAGAGCCAAGTATGCGAATAAGGCGGCGTAAACTCGACGGGTATCGAAGATATGTGGGGCCAGCATCGCGAAGATCAATGGGAAGTGGAACCCGGATGGGTCTGACTCAATTTTTATTAGGTTTAGAAGGAATAGGGATGCCGTAAGCATCAGTATCTGTAGCCACCCGTTCTGGTAGATGGGTCGAGTCAATGCTCATACCCCACGCGGGTGTCATCGCATGATGCTGCGATCTGTCCCCGATTCATTGTTGTTTAGAAGGCCTAATAGCCTTTAGCGAGAACATGAGTGGCAGGGTCTCGGGCGCCTTTTCATATCGCCAAAAGCCATCAGCGCCTCGAACGAGGAAGGGATGCGATTGGTATGTGCAATAGTCAAACTCGTGGAGGAATTCAACGCGAAGGCCCGCCTCGATAAGTGAGGTGAGGATTTCGCCCATGCTGTGGGTCCACTCACACCACTTGTGATGCGGACGATCTTTCTGAACATCTGAGGCGGCGTATGAGCCGTCACCCTCATATTGCATAGGCTCTTTCGAGTGAAAATATGGGTACCTCAGTCGTGGAGGGCACTCCGGGGTCTGTTCGTCGTCCAGAACTCCGGCGATGGGATGAAACTCGCGGATGTAGAACATGCCGCCTGGCTTTAGAAAATGTGCGATCACGCGCGCCCAAACTGTCAGGTCCGGCAACCAGGCCTTGACGCCCGCCGATGTGAATACGATGTCGAATTGCCCCGTTAGATTGCTCGGCAGTTCCGAAAGCTCGCAGCAGACGAATCTCGCGGATAAGGCAAGCTCCTCGGCCAACTGCATGGCCTGAGAAATCGCCCTGCCACAGAAATCCATGCCCACAACATCTGCGCCTCGTCTCGCCCAAGAGAGAGTATCAAGCCCGAAGTGGCACTGGAGATGCAGCAGCGACTTGCCCGCAACGTCGCCAACTTCCTTGATTTCGATATCTGGCAATGTGCAAGCGCCGCGTTTGAAGCCCTCAACATCGTAAAAATCCGATTTGACGTGAGCCTGGGTCCAGGCGTCCCAGAGCTCGCGGTTGGCCTCAAGAGCCCTGTTTAGACTGTCCGATTGTGTTTCGGTCTCAGAGACCACCCTATAAATCCTCCACATCGCATGACGCGGCAGCTCAATTCAAATCGCATTGACAGGGAATATACGAGATCTCGCAGCCTGCGCCAACAGAAACACGGACGCCGCACCACTTATTTTGCAAGAGAGCGGGTTCTCGGTTATTTGAGGCGGAGCTGTCCGGACCTCTTGCTCCGCTGTCTTGGATGCTCAGTCGGGATTGACGGCAAAACTCGCTCAACTCGCTGTTCGATGACCACGTCCGGGGCCTCCTGTTCGACCATCAGCTTGAAGAGCTCAAAATCCGGACGCAACACGATGCGTACGCTACGACGGAAATGCTCGAATAGGCTCTCGCGAGGGGCGAATCTGAAGAATGAGTCGTGGAATAGCAACAGGCGATGTTTGCCGCGCTCGTTTTCAGTGGCGAGAGGGGCCCGCCAGCCGAGCATTTTTGGCCAGGGATAGCTCTTATCCAGTTTGAGCTCGGCCTTCTTGGCGGTGCGAGGCGCCCGTGGCACGAAGTTGTCATAGTCCTGCCTAAGGTCCGCACGGAGTCCGAGCTGGCCGTAAAGGTCGCCCTTGCGTTTGGCTTTTTCCAATTTGAATTCGTCCAATTCAAGCGGCCTTATGTCAGGAAACCACTTGCTAAGTCGTTTGCAGACCTCCTGATAGGCAATGAGGCTGCCTCGGACATTCCAGTGAGTATCATGCTTGAAATAGAGCTGGTGTTCCCCTTTTGCCTTAAGAAGTGATTCTCGCAAGTCGAGTATCTCCACGTCGGAGTTTTTTCGCATGTATTCCATAAACTGGTCGAGTCGGGTTGTGACTCCGAGCCTTCTGGCGCTATCTGGCAGGAATTCGGGATAGATACTCGATTTGTCTGGCGCGATAACGAAGAGGTAGTGAATGCCCCGTTCTGCCAGCCAGTCTCGTCTCTGCTCCAAAGCATTCTTCCAGCGCATGAGGTCCTGCTGAGAGAATCGGACAAGGCCTTGATGGTCCTCGATCATTCGGCTGTTTGTAGAGAATAGCCAGCCATCCTTTCCGATAACGACCTTGTCTGAAGAGGATACGCCCAGACCGTTGATCTTAAGCAAGGCGTGCCAATAGATGAGTGTCTTGCGGAAGCCGAAATTGTCTATGAAGTAATTGTAGAACTTCTGAGGCCAT
Source organism: bacterium (assembly GCA_021160245.1). GTDB lineage: Bacteria > B130-G9 > B130-G9 > B130-G9 > B130-G9 > JAGHCW01. The sequence continues at coordinate 4,460 of JAGHCW010000085.1, forward strand.
TTGGCAATCGGATCAACACCCCACTGAGGCGCCTTTGCCATAAAGCGCTTCTCGCTGAGATAGACCTGCCCTTCGATTCGAGTGAACATCTCGATGATCGGGACGAATATCCAGAACACGAACATCACCACGATGATAGTGTTTGCGATTCGCCTCGTCTTCTCAACAGGTGGCATTCGTCAGTCCTTTAGAATCTGAAATAGATGAACGGGTTATATGTTCCTGAGGCGAGGTAGAGTGTGCTTAGGATAGCGATGATGGCGATACCTACCACTCGCGCAAACTGAAATGCCAGCTCGACGGTGTGTCCGCTGCCGTCCCTATTGGCCTGCACAAACTCGCCGAGCTTGCGAGTGAACCACGGGGCAATTGGAATAGAGAAGACCGCCCCTGCGATAAGCGCCAGCTGCACCTGGTTTGTGAGGTGATGCGCGAGTTTCAGTGTGTTCGGCCCGCTTGCGCCAAAGCCCGCCATTGCCTTGAAGAAGGCCATTGACTGGGGGAATGTCTCGGAGCGGAACAGAACCCAACCGCCCATAACCACGATCATCGTGTAGATATGCTGGACGGACCTATTGCACTTACCAAGCAGCGTTAAGAGGCCAAGTCGCTCGACGACCAAGAACGCGCCGTGATAGAAGCCCCAGATGACGAAGGTCCAGCTCGCGCCATGCCAGAGTCCGCAGAGGAAGAAAACGGTTACTAGGTTGATATATGTCCATCCAGTGCCTCGTTTGCTCCCACCCAGAGATATGTATAGATAATCACGGAACCAGAACGAGAGGGATACGTGCCAACGGCGCCAGAACTCCTTGATGGAGCGTGAGATATAGGGGTGTTTGAAGTTCTCGAGAAACTCGAAACCGAACATCCTCCCAAGCCCGATCGCCATGTCTGAATAGCCGGAGAAGTCGAAATATATCTGGACGGTATAGGAGAGGACACCCAGCCAAGCGAGGCCAGTCGTCAACTCGTGAAGCGGCAGGGCGAAGATGGCGTCGGCTGGAACCGAGACCGTGTTGGCGACGAGTATTTTTTTTGCGAATCCGATCATAAACCGGTTCACACCCGATGCGAATTCCGCCCGCGAGATGACGCGAGTTACGAGCTGCTGTGCAACATCCCGATAGCGGACAATTGGTCCGGCGACAAGCTGTGGGAACATGGTCACGTAGCAGGCAAAGTCGATGATGTTTTTTGTTGCCTTCACATGGCCCTTGTAAACGTCGATCGTGTAGCTCATCGACTGGAACGTATAAAAGCTGATACCCAGCGGAAGGGCTATGTACATCACGTCATGCCAGAGCAGCGAATCGAGGCCTAGAATGCCGACTATTCTGTTATAGTTGGCGATCCCGAAATTGAAGTACTTGAAGAATCCCAAGAATGCCAAGTTAGAGCAGATGGAGCCTATCAGGCCTAACTTCTGCAAGCGCGTGCGCTTGCCCTCGACGGGTAGTTTCTCGATCTTCTTGCCAAATATGCCGCCGGAGATGATAAGCCCGCAGATATAGTCGATGAGCGTCGATGTGATGACGATCCAGACGAGGAACTGCTCGCCCGCGAAATAAAACGCCAAACTGGTGAACAAGAGGAACAGGTTGGCCATTCTTCTGAAGAGGCGCGGTCGCCAACCCAGGGTGACCGGCAGAAAAATGAGATGATATATCGCCAGAACGAGCGGAAGGAAGAGAAAGGCGAATGTTACTGAGCTAAAAACCATGCTAATTCAGAGTCCCTGTTCGTTCTCCATTATGGCAGATTTCTCACCAATTCATTTCCCAACGGCCTGTCCAAAAAGGCGCCTCATCCACAGATTCATTTGGAAAGGGGAATATAGATTTCTCTCCCAGTAAAGTAAAGGGCAGTTTCGGACGATTTGGCTTGCGAGAATAGTGGAGAGGGCTAAGGTTTTGACGAGTGGAGAGCTAACTACTCAGGCTTTCGCGATTTTCCCCCAAACGCCAAATGCGCGGCGAACTGCTTGGCGCAACAGCTCGCGGCATTGCGATTGTCGCTTGATTGATATGGGGATTTCATAAGAAAAGGACTTTTCCGCGTGTTGACAATTGGTTAGTCTATGACTTTTGATTATGGCATTCGAGAAACCTATCAACATCCAAGAGGGAATGATTATGCGCTCGAGATTGTGGTCAATGTGGTTTGCTTCATTCGTCTGCATAGCGCTAGCTCTAGGACCGATTCAGGCCCGCGGGGCGCCGGCGATAGGGTCGATTTCAGAATCGCTTGGTGAGACGATAAGGCTCCCCACTCCGGAGGCCACGGGAACTCTGAGCGTTGAGGAGGCGATCAAACGTCGCCGGACAGTTCGGTCTTTCTCACAAAAGCCACTCAATCTCGAGCAAGTCTCCCAGCTTCTCTGGTCGGCTCAGGGGATAACTGACGATAGGTCGCGTTTCCTAAGGGCGGCGCCCTCCGCCGGGGCGCTCTATCCGCTTGAACTCTACCTTATCTGTGGCAAAGCGTCCGTTACAGGACTCGCTGCAGGAGTATGGTCTTACGCTCCAGAAACTCATTCAATCCGTCGGATTGACGAGGGAGACCGAAGGGATTCTGTCGCCATCGATTCCGGTCGTCAGATGTGGGCCGCAGACGCCCCCGTGTCGCTTGTAATAGCCTGCGAATATGCCAGAACAGCTCGCAAGTATGGCGCCAGGGCACGAAGATACGTTTATTTTGAGGCGGGTAATGTCTCCCAAAACGTTTACTTGGAGTGCGAATCGCTAGGCCTATCGACTGCGGCAATCGGCGCATTCTCAGATGATAAGTTGTCTGTTACTCTCAAACTGCCGCCAAGGATCACGCCGCTCCTCGTGATGCCAGTCGGCTATAGGAGAGGAAAATAGGATTTGGGCATCGTTGTCCAGAAGTACGGCGGCAGCTGTGTCGCCACGCCGCGCCTCATTAAAAGGGTCGCAGACAGAGTAATCAAGTCGCGGCGAACCGGAGATGATGTGCTCGTGGTCATGTCGGCCATGGGTGATATGACCGATGACCTGATCGCGCTTGCGGGAAAGGTCAGCTCCGCTCCCTGCCCCAGGGAATTGGATATGCTCATCAGCGTTGGCGAGCGCATATCGATGTCGCTTCTGTCGATGGCGATCCACGACTTGGGCTTTGACAGCATCTCGCTAACAGGCTCTCAGTCGGGAATTATCACGACTTGCCAGCATAATCGCGCTCGCATCGTTGACGTCCGCCCAGATCGCATCATCAACTCGCTCTCAGAGGGCAAGATCGTCATCGTGGCCGGCTTTCAAGGCGTCTCGAGGCAAAAGGAGATTACGACGCTCGGACGAGGTGGCTCCGACCTAACTGCCGTCGCGCTCGCAAGGGCCCTTGCCGCTACAAAATGCGAACTTGTGAAGAGTGTCCGAGGCGTCATGAGCGGCGATCCAGAAAAGGTCCCGGATGCCCAGTTGCTCCCGACTATTAGCGCGGACAGTCTAGTCGAGCTATCCACCGCTGGCGCCTCGGTCATCGATTCCCGGGCCGCCCGCTTCGTGCGCCGCCATGGCATTCCTGTTGTGATATGTTCGCTCGATGAAGATGATTCCGAGACCGTGATTGTTAGCGAGAGCGTGATGAGGAAGAATGAGCGCTCGGTCGAGGCGGAAGATAGCGATGAGGCGGCGACGTTTACGGCTGTTGCGTCGCGCTCACCGGTGGTTTGCATTGGCGCTCATTTTCCTGCCGAGTCGCATCAGTCCATGCAGAGGGTGTTGACCGGTCTTTGTTCGGCCGGCATCGCAGTTTATATGGTCAACCTTGCCGCAACGGGAGGATCGCAGAATGTCGATTTTGTTGTTTCGGACGACGACCTTCAAAGCGTTGAGGCGATGTTGGAGGTTTTGGCGAGCACGTCGGGCCTCAAATGGACGGCGACGCGAAATCTGGCAATGATCGGATTCATTGGGGATGGCTATTTGCTTGACATGGGGCCAGTCTGCGCCGCGCGCGCGGCTTTTTCGGACGCCGCAATCGACGCGCTTAGGATGCATGCCTCGGCGTTCCGGATTTCTGTCCTTGTTCAGGGGGAGGATGAGGAGCGAGCATTGCTTGCGGCTCACAATCTGGTCGTTGGGAGCGAATAGACTGCGCCGAGCTTTCTAGTTTGCCCAAGGCCGGCCCCACATGTTGCCCGTTCCGTTGCTCTATCCCGTG
>JAGHCW010000062.1 GCA_021160245.1 bacterium
ATGCAAGATTCTGGTGGTGGACGATACCCCCGATTTTCTGAAGACATTGAGTGGGTTGCTCACCGACGCTGGACATACTGTGAGATCTGCGGCCAATGAAGCACAGGCGCTGGCTGCTGTGACACAGGAACAGTTCGACTTTGCTCTCATTGATGTGCGCTTGCATGATGGCGGTGAAGAGGACGAAAGTGGGTTGAGCCTGGCTATGGCCTTCCGGGGTCTCAACCCGCAGATTCGCGTTATCTTGCTCACACGCTTTGTGAGAACCAAGCAAATTGTACGCGCAATCCGGTATCACGGAGTGGTTGATTTCATCGAGAAGACGCCAGATGTGGGCAAAAAAATTCTGGAGACTATCGCGGAAGTACGCCAAGAGGAAGCCGAATGGTCGAGGTTTGAGAAGACGAGTGATGCTACCCGGCTGTCTCTGTCACTTACAGCAGGTCAACCTCTGGTGATTAGGGCGCACGGTTGCCACGTTTGTTCTTCGCGCTCGTGGAAGGTGTTGCGTGTGGCACTTGAACGGTATGCCAGACGGACAGAACTCGCCAGAGGAGACGTAGACAATCTGCGTTTCCAAGTGGGAGATATCGGCCGTAGTCTATGGCATGATATATTTATTGAACATCCCGAAGCCGAAAAGTCCTATGTGAAAGCGCGTGCCAGGAGCCAGTCGTTTTCACTGCTTTTTGAGACGCCCAGGGAATTTCTCAGACTACCGCTGGAATTCATGCGCTCGGAGGATCCCTCGGAGTATCTGGTGCTTCAACATCCCCTGGCCCGTTTCATATACAATGCCACTCCAAAGCGGGAACCGATTTCCCCCTCAATATTAGCGCTGACGGAAAGACTGCGCATCTTGATCATTGCGTCGAATACTACGACGGATACCTTGCCTCCGATAAAAGGTGTAGACGTTGAGGCACAGGAACTATCCAAATACCTGAAGCGCCAGGATTGCATCCCCGTGCGCGTAAAATTCATCCCTACGAAAGACGCCACGTATGAGCGCGTCAGAGCAGAGTTAAAGAAACGCAGTTACGATATCATACACTATGCGGGACACGGTTCGTACAATGCGGCCTCTCCTGAAGAGAGCTGCCTCTACTTCTGGGCTGATGAGAACAAGCAAGGAGGCGTCGTGCCGATGCAGGCGACCGAACTGAAGATGTTGCTCGAACGCTCCGAGGCGCGCTTGGTATATTTGAGCAGCTGCTACGGCACAGCTACGGGCAGCGAGGTTGCTTTGTTGGACGATGATTTCCTCGGATTGGCGGACGCAGTCGCGCAGGCCGGTGTGCCCTCGGTATTGGGTTTCCGTTGGCCCGTGTCCGATAAAGGAGCACCAAAATTGGCACAGGCTTTCTATCAATCTTTGTTGGAGCAAGGAAGCCCCGAGGTCGCGCTTTGGGAGGCCAGGTGTGAACTGGCCGCTTTGGATAGAGACGACTCAACCTGGTTGTCGCCAATTTTGATCCATCAAGTGTAAATTATGTCGGCAGAGAGATCAAAACGATGCTCAATACGGTCACTACTCGAGAGAGCATAAAACCAGACCATGGATATGGGGGGGAAACCGACCTTCTTATCTTGCTTGGCGTTGCTTCCTCAATGTTATCACACCGTATCTCCAGTGCGATTGCGATCTTGGGAATGCGGGTCAGCCAGCTCAAGAAATGTATCAGCTATGATGACCAGTCTGGCCTTAATCTGATCATGGAGATGAAGGAAACCCTTAGAGACTTAGACCGATTGAGCCGTGCTATTGAGGTACTCAAATGGGATGAACCGTCGCCGCTAGATGTCAACTCGCTGCTCTATGATGTCTGGGAAACAATTTCGGCGAACTATACTTCAAAGGCTCTGGACGTGAGTTTTGATTTTCCGGAAGATGTGCCCTCCATACGTGCTTATAGTTCTTTGCTTGAGGAGGTGTTCCGCACAGTTCTCGAAAACTCACTCGAAGCGATAGATAAAACGGACAAAGAGACCGGTTACATCAGCATCTGTTCACGGCATACATGCGAAAACGACGCAGTAGAAATAGAAATCAAAGACAATGGAGTAGGAATACCCTCAGAGATCCTACTCGGACTATTTCAGCGTCCAGTTCCTTCATCTAAATTATCCAAAGGCATAGGTCTTTGGTTGGCCCGGCTGATGCTTACCAGATTCGGTGGAGAAATCGGTGTTCAGCATACAGGAGTCGGACAAGGTACTATGATGAAAATTACATTGCCTGCTATCAGGGTTCTGGACACATCTATGGACGGGAACCATGACTAAACCAATCCAGATACTCATCGTAGACGATGTGCCTGATGTGCGTAATACTATAGCAGGTCTTTTGACCGATGAGGGTTATGCCGTGTGCGCGGTGGATAGCAGGGTTAAAGCCTTGAAAGCATTGGGTGCTGGGCGTTTTCGCGTCGCGGTCCTGGATGTGCGCCTGGACGAGCGCGAAGCGAGTAACCAAGACGGTCTAGTTCTCATGCATGAAATCAGGGAGAAATACCCTTCCGTCGCTGTCATTATTCTAACTGGCTATGCAAGTATCGAGATGGTTCGAGAGGCCCTTGAACCTGACGACAAGAGGGAGTCTCCCGCTTTCAGCTTCTTGCAGAAAACCGAGATGGATCAGTTGCCGGAATGCGTAAGACGTGCATCGTCGAGACAGCAATTGCCGACTTTCAAACCCAGCCAGGAATGTGAAATTACGATTGCGCTGGAACCAAGACAACGTCTTCTTGTGCGCGGACGTGGAAACATTCGCTTCACCTACACCTCTACCAATCCACTTAGCCTGGACCCTGCGCGTTTTATGCGTCTGGGGAGCGAACGAATGATGGGCACATTAGACCGCCGCTTTTTGATCAAAGAAACGGGGCAGGAACTATACCGCCTGCTATTTGAGCAACACTCTCCGGTGCTCAACGGGTATCATCGAGCATTGGGGCGAGTCACAAAGAGCCAATATCTGCATCTTGTGTTTGAATCCACTCGAGATTTAGCAGAATTGCCGCTGGAATTTCTTTTCTCCGAGGATGCTGGTGGTTACCTCGCATTGCTCCATCCATTGATTCGCCAAATTCGAAGAGTAGTGACACAGCATACTCCCATCTCCGCTGAATTCATACGGCATCTCGCCGGCTCAAGAGAAAAATTGCGCGTTTTGCTGCTGGTATCCAACACTAAGCCACGTATTGACTTGATTGATGAAATTGGGGAACGGTTGGCGGATCTGCTTGCGCCAGTAAGTTGGTTAGATTTGACTTATGTCAGAACTGAAGCGGCTACATACAGCGCAGTGCAAGAAATGCTCCGCGGGTGTGAGCACCACATCGTGCATTATATTGGTCACGGAGGCTTTCACGAAGATTCTCCAGAACAGAGCAGCATGTTTTTCTGGGAAGATGGCAACTGGTCAGGGCGTGTAATGCCAATGACCGGAAATGAGTTGCGACTTCTGTTGCAAGATTCTGATACCCGTTTGTTTCATTTGACCTGTTGCGAGGGCGCTCGCGCTGGCGACACAAGTGATTTGTTGGATGACGACTACCTGGGTATCGCTGATGGCATTATCCAGGCAGGAGTACCTTCTGTTTTGGGCTACAGGTGGCCGGTGTCAGCGGGACGCGCTCAGGAAATGACTCTGGCTTTTTATCGTTCCTTACTCCGGCATGGCAGCCCTGAACTCGCACTGTTGGATGCCAGGCGGGAGTTGGCGGCACGCAATAAGGATGACTTGACCTGGGCTTCTCCCATTCTGATTGTCCAGAGCTAAAGCGGAACCTTCGAGGTATTGTTGTTCATCTGGTTGTGGTGAGACTTTCTCC
>JAGHCW010000155.1 GCA_021160245.1 bacterium
ACCTCAAAGTACGCCTCCTCTGCGCCTTGATCCCAGCGCCAGGTATCGGTGAACGCTTCGATCTGCGCCCCGGACTTCGTGCCGTTCGGCTCGGCGAAGAGGACGTTGTAGTTCTGGTTGCTCTTGAACGGCGGGTCAAGGTATATGAGATCGACGCACTCGTCCGGCAAGTGCATCCGCAGCACTTCTAGGTTGTCCCCATAGCAGAGGGTATTCTTGCCAACGTCGATTGTCATCCTCGCCTCTCGTCAATTCACAATTCGATCAATCTGCCTGCGCTGCTGGCAAGCATACAGCGCATCGCCCCGGCGAATCTACATGGAATTATCGAGGCTTCTTTCGGATTGTCATTACTCCCGAATGAAGTAATGTATCTTCGACTCAAATATCCCATTCCCTGGCGCAAGGCCCCGGATTCGCCAATACACGGGTTTTTGTGGGGGCATGAGGGGGATAAGCGGGCTGATGTCGTAGTGACCAGACTCAATCTGAACGGCGGGATATGAGTTGTAAATGAGAAGAGGATTGCCAAAGTTGGGCGAGAGCGAGAGCTGAATGTTGAATAGCTGGCTGCTTGAGGGGTCCCACTTAAGGACAATCGGCGTGCTCGAAAAGACGGCGCCATCGACCGGACTTACCGTGCTAATCTCGCCGGCCAGAGGGCCAATCCCTGCCACAAGTCGCTCGTAATTCGCAGAAATCGACCGCGCGACCGATGGCTCGATCTCATAGACATAAGCATCGCCGCTCTGGAAAACCAGCCGGGGCCTCGGTCGAAGCGACTCAACAACAGCCGGCGTCCATTCGAACGGGAACGGATAGACGTTTCTGGCCCCAACATAGATGAATTGGGCGGGCTTCGATTCCATCGCGAGCTTCGTCTCAGACCAATTGATGATGTTGACGTGCGGAACCGTAACGCTGCGCCTCGTCATCATCGGCAGATAGATGCCGGCATCAGAGTAATTGTTGGCTATATGAGCGCCTGCTGGCGTGTTCTGCTCAATCCACTCAAAGGCCTTGAGGTCGTCTTTCGTAACCGACGCCTCTAGAAGACCGGGCTCAAGGTAATAGACAACGCTGCCTGATGCGCAGGCTGCAGCAAGCAAAATAGAGAGACATATACCTATCTGCCTCGCGCGGGTTGGGGAGATGATGCCGCTGACAACGCCGCGACCCTTAATTAACATGCCGCCGATCAGAGGAGTCGCGAAGACGGGAAGCATCGCGGCCGCTCTATCTGGAAAAAGGAAGACGGAATGGGGGAGTATCCGGAATTTACTGTTGACGATGATACCTAGGATCGCAAGCACAAAATAGGTGTCAATCAAATCGTCCTTTTTGCGTAACCAAATCGCAATTAAAAGAGCAAATGCCAGTGGCAGCGTGAGGAAGCCAAGGGCATATTGAGCCAGATTTCGCGGAAGCGTGATTGGCGCGTCAAGAAGCGTCCCTTGCCATCGTTCCAGAACGATATTACCCCACACCTGCATCCACTCGTCCTCATCAAAAGAGAGTCGGTTCTCGAATCTGACCATGAAGAATGAGGTGCACGCGAGACATATAGCGCCGATTATCAAAAAGTGCGTTAAAAGCTTCAGCAAGTTCCTTTGACGCATTGCCTCAAACACAAGATAGGCGGCATAAGGGACGTAAATGGTGGCTAGAATGAGCGCGGGCATGGGATGCGCCAGAAACGCCGCGGAAAGGCATAAAGCTGCTAAGAAGAGCTCGCCCGGACCCTGCTCCCGAGGCCTGCGCAATGCAGGCACAGCACACGCGATAAGCGCGATCGAAAGCACGGTAGGGGTTCCGCCCCAGGCGATGAAATGCTGAGGATTCCTTGAGAGGAATGTCCCGACTGCGGCCATGATCGCGGCGAAGTTGACGCTGAAACGCGAATTAAGCATGGCCCACAAAAAGAGAAAAAAGAGAAAATAGACGAGGCAGTCAACCAGGAGAAGGGCGCGGAGTATCGGCAGCGCGCCACTTGAGACCGATGTGACAAGAGCTGCCAGCGTCTGGAGCCCGACTGAGAAGGCGCCGAATTCCTTAATCGGGATGTAAGGCTCATAAGTGTCGGGAATCCCACCAGCCTCGATGACCATTCTGGTTAGGTACCCGTGCATGCTCATGTCCGCGCCTGGTGGGGCTTCAGTGAGGAAGAACGGGAGAAGCGTCAAGATTAGGGCCGAGATGAGCACGGTGATCTGAATGGGCGTCCGCGGCAGAATCGATGGTCTATGCCGATTGCGGGCGACGAATGCGAGCCATAAAAGACCGGAAAGCGTGGTGACCATAAAGAAGAGAGTCGAGAGCTGAATACCCACGCATGACGCCGCCCACACGGAGACTATCCAAAAGGCCAGAGAGCTCGCGAGCGTCTTGACAAGGGCCGATATGGCATTCTTGGACGCGATGCCCGGTATTGCGTGGATGAGAAGACCAGGCAACAGGATGAGAGATATTGGCCGAAGGTGCGGTACCAAGAGTACCGCCCCGAGAAGGGCCGCCCACAGAAGCACCGGGGTTGCCCTGGGCCCAAAACGATTCGCCATCAGTATCGAGGCTTCTGGCCCCGCGCGTTCATGCGCTCCGCCCGCTGCTTGGCCTGGTGAACGAAGGCCTCAAGTCTGGTCTGCTCGCCCGGATCCTGAAGGCCGTCGTAGTTAATCGATATAGTTGGGACCCTATCGAAATCCTTGTGAATCCGCTTCAGTATCGCGGTCGCTATTGTCCCCGGCAAGCAGCCGAATGGCACAACGTTGATCACCCCCGTCGCGCCATTTTCGATGTATTCGATCGTCTTGCCGATGCTCAGTATCGCCTCGCCATGGAACGTGGGGTCGATGTAGTCCGACGCGACTTTGATGGCGTGTGAGACCGGCTCATCCTGATAGAGGGTCATCCCGTTGCTCGTGACGGCCTCTCGAATCGAGCGCTCGCCCCTGCTTTGCAGCTGATATAAGCCAAGCATTTTCAGCCATGACAACCACTTGCCATCCCTGAACTCGTCCTTGCGATGAATGTAGGTGAGATAATAGAGCCACTCAGCGAATGGGGGGAACCAGACCTCCGCCCCAAGCTCCTCCAAGCGCTTGATGATATGCTGATTGCTGAAGCCGTGCGAGCGAACGTATATCTCCCCAACGATGCCGACTCTGGGTCTTACCGATGTCTTCTCGGTCTTAATCTTCTTGAAGAGGTCCGCAATCTTCGGAAGAACCTCAAGAACGTCCCCCTCCCGCGTCGCTCGGGTAACCTCCTTAACACCGTAGTTATAGACTTCGTCCGTCTTACCGGGCGTCAACTCGTAGGGACGTATGCGCCTCGCCATCTTGTCCAAGTAATCAATCGCCACCATCCCGCGATAGGCATGCACGTAGAACTTATAGGGCACATCCTTCAGCGTCTCGTGGAACTCCCCCGCGCGGTCCTGGTCCGGAGCCAAAATTGGCACATCCGGCATCCCGATGTTCTCTAACACCATTCGCTGAAGATGATTGTACTGGCCGAACCTGCACGGGCCGGTAGTCGTGGGCATCATGAACATCGCCCGCTTCCGGTCAAAGCCCTCGCTCTGACAGAGCTTCACCATGTCGCCGGTCGTTACAATACAGGGGAAACACTCCCGACCGTCGGTATATTTCCGTCCGAGTTCGAGGCTCTTCTCATCCGCCTCAGGAATAACCTGCGCGTTGAAGCCAAAACGCTGCATGGCGGCGCAGAAAGGATAGGCGTGATCACACATGCTGGGCACATAGAGTATTCTGTCCTTAATACCCCGCGTATTCTCCCCGGCTCGTTGCTGCACAAAATGCGGCACAACGTGCGCCTTGTGTTTTTTCCCCTCAATGCTGTCCAAGAATGCCTCGCACCGAGTTATCGCACCGACATCCGCGCTGTGCTCGTCGATCTCGATCACCAGGTGGGGCTTCTCGCCCATGATCGAGCTGAAGAACTTCGTAATGAACGAATCTGGGCCGCAGCCGAAATTGGTTATATAGAGCGCATAGAGTCGCGGGTCGCTGGCGATGCTGGCTGCCGAGCCGAGTATCCGCTGGCCATAACGCCAGTACATATTCGCGTGCTCTTTTGTCGTCAGATCGATATCCGCCTTGATGAGATCAATTGGCACGGCAAGGACATCGAGGTCCCTGAGCTTCTTTGGCAGATTCAAATTCACAAACGGGTCGTTGGTGTTATATGGCCTACCTATAATCGCGATCGACCGGCCATATTTGTCCACCATCTCGTTCGTCCTCTCAGCTAGTTCGCCCTGAAGCCGCCGGAACTCGTGTTGAGCCGCAACGGCAGCCTTTGCCGCCGCCTTTGCCTCGGAGGACGAGGCGCCAAAGCTCTCACGGGCGAATCTTGCCAATCGCTCGATCGTGTCCTCATCGCCCTTTTGCAGAAATAGCGGCGGGGCAAGCAGCTGCTTCCGCTCAAGGTTCTCGATTCCGGCTCGCACGATGTATGGGATCGATTGCACGAACGGGCAATTGTAGTAATTCGTGAAGCCCTCATCGCTCTTCGGCATGTTGATAACACTCGGTAGGAATATCCTATCAACGCCCTTCTTCAAAAGGTCAAGCACGTGCCCATGGATAACTTTCACGGGGAAGCAAGTCTCAGCCTTTACCGCCTCAACTCCCTCGTGAATGATGTGCTTGTTCGTCTTTGACGATAGGACGATCGGGACGCCGAGGCCACCGAAAAAGGCAGACCACATCGGGTAGAGCTCGAAAAACAGCAGCCCTCTTGGAATGCCAACAGTAGGTCCACTCGCTTTCGTACCGCCCGAATTGTCCGGGTGCCAACGCATGAGGAGCTTTTCACGCTCGAGGAAGAGGTCCGGTATAGGATTGGCGCTCTTTGCCTTCTTGCGAACATCATACTTCTCGCAGCGCGAGCCGTAAAATATTGGCGAATCGCCCTCGATCGTTACCTTCCTTATCTCGCAGACGTTCGGGCAGTCGTGACATTCAAAGGTCGATAGTTCGAAATGCCTGTCCTTTAGGTCAAACCCCTTGAACTTGCTCTTCTTCTTATCCTTCATCGCCTCTTTGGCGAGTATCGCAACGCCGATGGCCCCTGTAACCTCGTGATTTGGTGGGACCGTGATTTTCTTGCCCGTCACCTCTCGGAAAGCCGCGCAGACCGATCTGTTGAACGCAACTCCGCCCTGGAAGAAGATGTTGTTGCCGACCTTTTTGGTTCCGACAACACGATTGAGGTAGTTGTGGACGATGGAATACGCGAGTCCGGCCAAAAGGTCCAGGCGCTTGGCGCCCATC
>JAGHCW010000114.1 GCA_021160245.1 bacterium
ACGGTGGTATTCGGCGGCGATGTGGTGCTTTGCGCCGAGGTGGAGAAGCGGGTTGAGCGATATGGCGAGGGCTACGTTTTCAAGGGCATGGCCGATTTATTCTCACACGCTGATGTCGTGGCGATCAATCTCGAGAATCCGCTGACCAATTCTGACAAGAAAGCACCGAAGCCGACCCCGAGTGGCCACGAGGCGCCGGTCTATCTGAAGGCCAGGCCGGAGGCTGGGAAGGTGCTGTCTGCCGGGGGCATTGACGTCGCGTTTCTTGCCAACAACCATATTGGCGATTATGAGGGCGGCGTGGTCGATACGACAAAGGCGCTTCGAGGTCTTGGCATTCTCCCAGTTGGGGCTGGCGAGAATAGCCAGGAGGCGTACCGTCCTGTCATAGTCGAGGTCCGGGGCACAAAACTCGCATTCCTCGCATTCTGCGACGTGCGCCCTCGGTCCTTTGAGGCGGAGGATTCTCGTCTGGGCAGTGCGTGGGCCCACCCCAAGGCCATGCAGGCCGCAATTGCGAAGGCCCGTAAGGGGGCGGACGTGGTATTCGTCAACCTCCATTTTGGAGGGCAACACAACACCGTCCCCTCCGAGAGGCAGAAGCAGCTGGCAGGGCTCGCCCTTCGGGCCGGAGCCGACATGGTAATCGGGAATCATCCACACGTCATTCAGCCAGTTGCGGGTCTGCAGGGCAAACCGGTCCTATTCAGCCTCGGCAACCTCGTGCTTCCCATGCCGCGCTATTCATGGTCAATCGGTTTGGTGGCCAAGGTCGTGATTGTAGGCAAGAAGATTAGGCGGGTGGACTTGATCCCCATCCAGATTGTCGATTTGACGCAGCCCCAGCGCATACACGGGCACCACATCTTGGACAATCTGTATGAGAGCAGCAAGGTCTTTGGCGATCTGCAGACGATCAAGAATGGTTTCTTGCTTCTAGAGACGCCCTTGCTGCCTGCTGTTCCCAAACAGCCGCCCTCGGACTGATCACCCACACGGGGTTGTTGGGCCGCACGGCTCAGCTCTTCTTGAGTCGCCTCTTCAGTTCCGCCAGTGTCGTAAGCGCGTCTAATGGGGTCATAGTGTCCAGGTCAAGCGATTCGAGCTCCATAAGGACCGGATTGGGCGGAGCGGCGGCGAATATCGAGAGTTGAGCTGCGTCTGGCTTTTTCTTGCGACGCGAGGTCCGCGCAAGAGCCGGCGTCCCATCGCTTGCCACCTCGGCGCGCTCCAAATTCCTGAGTATCTCCTTCGCCCGGTCGAGGACCGTCTTTGGCAGGCCGGCGAGTCGCGCGACCTGAATGCCGTAGCTGCGGTCGGCGCTGCCGGGCACGACCTTGCGGAGAAAAACTACCCTGTCGCCCCACTCGCGAACGGTAACGTTGAGGTTTTTCACGCGATCGAACATGACGGCGAGCTCTGCGAGTTCGTGGTAATGGGTAGCGAATAGCGTCCGCGCGGCCACCCGTTTGGTGTTGTGCAGATACTCTGCCACGGCCCAGGCGATGCTGAGACCGTCGTAGGTGCTGGTTCCGCGCCCGATCTCATCAAGGACGATGAGGCTCCTCTTTGTGGCGTTATTCAGGATGTTCGCTGTCTCATTCATCTCGACCATGAAGGTGCTCTGCCCGCGCACCAGAAAATCCGTCGCCCCCACACGGGTGAAGACCTTGTCAACAACGCCGATTAAGGCCTCACTGGCGGGGACAAAGCAGCCGGCCTGGGCGAGTATGACAATTAGCGCCGCCTGGCGTATGTAAGTTGATTTGCCCGCCATGTTGGGCCCGGTTATGATGAGTATCTGGCCGTTTTCCCGGTCAATCGAGAGGTCATTTGGCACGAACTCCTGTTGCAGATAGACTCGCTCGACGACTGGGTGCCGCCCTTCTCGAATCTCGATCTTCGTGCCGTTGTTGACGGTCGGCTTTGCGTAGCGATATTCCGCCGCGACCTGGGCGAACGATGCCAAGACGTCAATCGTCGCGACGACTTTCGCCGCGGCCTGTATGCGCGTCGTCTGCTTGGCTATTTCGTCCCGGAGCCTCATGAAGAGCCGATACTCCAGCTCGCATATCTTCTCGTCCGCCGAGAGAACCTTCTCCTCCCACTGCTTCAGCTCCGGAGTCGCAAAACGCTCCGCCCCAAGAAGCGTCTGCTTGCGGATATAGTCATCCGGCGCCCTGTCGGCCGCGCTCTTTCGTAGTTCAATATAATAGCCGAAGACCCGATTGTACCCGATCTTCAGGCTCTGTATCCCCGTGCGGGCTCGCTCCTGCTGCTCAAGCCCCGCAATGAACCGTTTCCCGTCGCGCGCAAGCGACCGCAACTCGTCAAGCCCCTCGTCCCAGCCATCGCAGAACATCCCCCCGTCCCGGACCGTAAACGGCGGGTCGGGCACGACCGCGCTGTCAATCTGCTCGGCAATGTCTGACAACGTGTCCGCGTCCTTTATCAGCGAGACCAGCAGGTTTGATTTCATACCGCTCATCATTTTGAACAGGCTCGGCAATTGCAGAAGAGACTCTTTGAGCGAGACCAGGTCCCTGGCGTTGCCAGTCCCGAGACCGATGCGGGAGATGAGTCGCTCCATATCGCGGATTGCTTTCAACAGACCGCGAACGTCGTCACGAAGCAGAAAGTTATCAACGAACTCCGACACCGCATCGAGGCGACTCGTGATCTCATCGACGTCGATTAGGGGATGAAGAAGCCAGCGCCTCAGCAGCCTCGCGCCCATCGCGGTCTGGGTCTTGTCGATAAGCGAGAGCAGCGTGCCCTTTCGCGTCCCGTCGATGCCGCTTCGCACGAGCTCAAGGTTGCGAATCGTCGCCTCGTCCATCTGAACGAACGTTGCGTTGGTATAGAATCTCATCGCGGCGATGTGGGAGAGGTCTCGCTTCTGCGTTTTCAGAAGATAATGAACCAAAGCGCCGCCCGCGACGATGGCTTGCCGTCTTCCCTCGCAGCCGAAACCGTCGAGGGAGTGGACCTGGAAGTGCTCCAGCAGCTTCTCGTGGGCGTAGTCGTAATCAAAAACCCAATCCTCGACCGGCGTTAGCATTACGTCGGAATCATTGCCCAAAAGCTCCGTAATCATCTGCGATTTCGCAAAGCCCTCCGCGATGACGAGCTCCTTTGGCTCCCAGCGAGAGAACTCGCTCTTCAGACCTGATGCCGACTCCACGCCTAAGTGCTCCGTAACGTGGAAATCCCCCGTCGAGAGATCGATAACCGCCAGGCCTATTTTCTCGCCCCGGATGTGGACGGAGCAGATGAACGAGCTCTCCTTTTCAGACAAAAGCCCCGCCTCGATAACGGTGCCTGGCGATACGATTCGCACAACGTCGCGCTTGACGACGCCTTTCGCGGTTTTGGGGTCCTCGACCTGCTCGCAGATCGCCACTTTCTTGCCCTTCTTAATGAGCTTCTTGAGATAGACGTCGAGCGCGTGATATGGAATGCCGCAGAGCGGTACCTCTTCCGGCTTGCCCCGATTGCGCGACGTGAGCGCGATGTCCATAAGCTGAGAACCAATGACTGCGTCCTCTCCGAACATCTCGTAAAAATCGCCCATCCGAAAGAGCATGATCGTGTCCGGATACTGGGCGCGGATACGCCTGTACTGCTGCATCATCGGCGTCGTCTGGGCCGATTTCCCGGCCTTTTGTCGCTTCTTACTCGTCATAATTTCCGCACCTGAGATTCAATCACCGCTCTCACCGATTCCGACCAGACACACCTTCAGGACGCCTCAACAACTACAAGATTATGCACAGATGAGGCGCGGCTGGCCAGTCCTGTTTGCTCACCGGGGAATCAGGTTCTCGTCACCCGAATGAAGAGGCTGTCTAATAAGGCCTGATGAATATCGAGGTATTGGTTTGCGG
>JAGHCW010000145.1 GCA_021160245.1 bacterium
GCACTGGACCGCGTAGTAGTATGGTCTGCCCTGCTTAATCTTCTTGATGATGCTAGCCATGACTTACCCCTTAAGAAGTTTTCTACATAACAACATCACTATAGGGTAATACTCTAATCGCATATGTCAAGATATACTTTTGTATTGACCGAGTGTTATCTCATAGATAATCACATATTAACAGGGTAATACATCAAGCAAGAAGCGCAAAGCCCCTCCACGAGCCGGACTAACGCAACTTCGACCGTGGGAAAATCAGATAAAGCGGAAACTCAGGCTAGAGTGGCAGATCCAATCGATCCTGTCTCAAATCCAATCTCCGGGATTTGACCCGTATCTGCTCTTGGACCACGGAGGGCGTTGCGCAGATTCCAACCGATCAGCATCTCTTGAGTATGGTTGAGCGGAGCTCGCCGCTCGCGCCAAAGCATACATCTTGCACAAAGCCAATATCGTTTATCACGCCTGATATAGCCGAGGAGGACTTCAAACTCCCGGAAATCATGAGGCAGAAAGAAAATTGCCTTATTGCCATTTGGCGCAGCTGTTCAGCTAGCAGACCTATTTCAGCAGGCCCTGTTCAGACATGGTTTCAGCGATCAGGTTAGATATTATCCGATAGCCCAGTGGGGTCGGATGGCACGGTTCCATGAACAAGGCGGGGTCCGAATGAGTCAGCAGAATCCGGGACGACAGCTTGGGCCTCGAATCCAGTTCGAACATCCACTTTTTAGCTTGAAGGAGCCTTTGGGCAACGTGTTCCGTATGCTGCTCGGGGCCTAAGCGGTCGCCCAGGCCCTCGTTCCGCCTGACCTCGGCCACAAGAGAGCTATGTGCCGCAAGGACTGGCTCTGTGTCGATGTATGTAACGTCCGCTGCCTCCGCTACCCGCTGCATCGTCGCGGCGTATTCATCCGGCAGAGACAAGCTCATCATCATAACTTCAATACCTCTCTTTTGGCACAGATTGGCGATCTTCGCCAAATTCGCCTCATACTCCGGAACGGAGACTCTCCTCCGTCGTGGCTCGGCCCCAGTTTCTTGGTTGTTGGACGGCTCACGCAAGTTCACGAATAACGAAGTGATCGCCCGGTCAAGCAAGCTGAAGGCGCGCGATGCGCCAAGCCGGATCTTCCACTTTGTGGCTAATTGAGGCCAGAAGCCGAAGAGCTCGGCGTCGGTTCTGTTGGGGAAGTAGTCCGTATATGCCGCAACCATGGCGCCCGGAATTGTCCCCGCGTCATTGTAACCAACGCAAACTATGACGATGTCCGGCTGGAGTGCGAATCCCCTTTCTTGAAGCAAAAGCAGCGCTTGCAGTGAGCTGTAGCCGGGAACGCCCCCGATAATCACCTCAACCTGTCTGGGTTTGAGTTTCTCTGCCAGTATCCGTTCCAGCACGGATGGATAAGCGTCCTCGTCGTTTATCATCACACCGTAGGTGCAAGAGTCGCCGAGGCATAGAATGCGAAGCGACCCTTCTGGTTTCTTTTGCGATATCTCTTTGCCTCTGAAACCCAGTGAGTTTATTCTGTTCGGCCACGGCCCTTCGGATGTATCGTTGGCAATCGTCTCCGGTAGACGCGCTCGAAGCTCCCAGCCCAAAGTATCACTTCTTGTGATCGTGCTCTTGCTATTGGCCTTGGCCTCGGAAAAGGCCCGGCGTCTTTCCGCAATGCTCTCAACACCGGCCGCCCAAAGCAGAAGCTCAACGAGACCAAACAGGCAGACTACCCCGATGACCAATACTATGCCCGCCAAGATGAGCCTGCGCCGTGAACTCTCTTCGACTTGCTCCATGTCTTTATGCCTTCCTGTCGCTACGTTAGAACATCGAATCTGGGTCGCACTGATTGATGATGAAAAGATACTATATATCGAGCTGGAGTCAACCCGAGGAGCCTTTGTGAGGCGCAAGTTTCTTAACGCACGGCAGCGAGACACCGCCAACAAACCTGAAGCAATCGCCTATGAATAACGCGGATAAGGCTATTACCGCTAACGGACATTCCAATTCCAGAGTTGGAGTTTCCGTATGTCTTGTTGGATGAATGAATACGAAGATTATTGTTCCACACTCCTTGACAAGAGTCGAAGACGGACATATTGTACACATTGTGAAATAAATCACAAAGTAGCGTTAGTATGAAAAAACTACTCGGAGGAGAACATGGTGTCGATACAGCTCGCAAGCTGCGATCCCGACATTGTTGACTTTGCGCATTTCGATCTAAAAGTAGTACATTCCCCAGTCGAGTTGACGGGCAGCCATAAGGGCGGGATTGGCCTCCCTTGGGCAAGCAGGACGAATACGAACGATGCCGTGAATGAACCGGTTCGGGCCTCGGACCTAACCGAAGAAACTAACCCCCGGCTAAAGTACAGACAGGAGGACGCTCAGTGCTGACTACTCAGCAGGACAGACTGATGGGTGAGATCAATGAACTGGTTGAGGTGCACGGCCACGACCGCAGCGCACTTATACCCATCCTACAAGATATTCAGAGTCGTTATCATGCCATCAGCGATTTCACAATGCAGGTCGTCGCTGATCGGCTGGAGATTCATCCGGTTGAGGTCTTCGGGGTCGTCACTTTCTATTCTTTCCTCAACGAGAAACACCACGGCCACTTTGTAATCCGGGTCTGTCGGACGATCAGTTGCGACATGGCCGGAAAGGACGCGGTGGCTCAGCAATTGAGGAGCGACCTCGGCATAGATTTTGGTGAAACGACATCCGACGGACGCTTTACACTCGAATGGGCTAATTGCATCGGCATGTGCGACCAGGGGCCGGCGATGTTGGTCAACGATCACGTTCTCACCCACGTCACGCCTGAGAGGGTGCATGACATCTTGGCCGCCTGTGAGAAGACCTTTGGGCCGCACACACCCCAAAGCGATGAGGAGCACACACTTTGACCATAAGAAACAATATGACTCTTTCCTCAGTCGAGAAGAATAAAGGACTTGCGGCTGCGATGAAAATGGAGCCCGCCGGCGTGATCGGAATCATCCGTGGTTCGGGCATGAAGGGGCGAGGAGGCGCGGGCTTTCCAACCGGCGCCAAGTGGCACTTTGCTGCTTCGGCAAAGGGCGAGCGAAAGTTCGTCGTCTGCAACGCAGATGAGGGCGAACCGGGGACCTTCAAAGACCGCGTGCTTATGGACGAATGGCCCGACCTTATCTTCGAGGGCATGACGATCGCAGGCTACGCTATAGGCGCTCAGGAGGGCATCCTGTACTTGCGTGGAGAGTACACGTATATCCGGAAAGCACTTGAGGAGTGTCTAGCGAAGCGGCGAGAGGAAAACCTACTTGGTAATCATGTTCTGGGCAACAGCAATTTCTCCTTTGACATTCATATTCACATGGGATGCGGCGCCTATGTCTGTGGTGAAGAGACCGCGCTGATTGAGAGCTTGGAGGGCTATCGAGGCGAGGCGAGAAATCGTCCTCCGTTCCCAGTTAATACTGGACTGAACGGGATGCCCACAATTGTCAACAACGTCGAGACCTTCGCCTGGACATCGGCCATTCTCGTCAATGGAGCGGATTGGTTCAAGGCTATTGGCACGAGCAAATCGACTGGCCCAAAGATGCTGAGCATATCCGGCGACGTGGAGTGTCCTGGAGTTTACGAATTCCCCATGGGAACAACCGTCAATGATGTTCTTGATGCGGCGGGCTGTGACTGCGCGAAGGCCGTTATTATCGGTGGCGCGTCTGGCCACTGCTTGCCTCCAGCGGAGTTCTCCCGTGCTATCTGCTACGAGGACATATCGACAGGGGGGGCGGTAATCGTCTTTGGTCCGGACCGTGACATGCTGGATGTCGCCGAGAGCTTCCTTGAGTTCTTCGCAGACGAATCCTGCGGTCAGTGCACGCCTTGCAGGATAGGAAACGTGAAACTGCTTGAGGGCGTGCGGATGCTGAAGTGCGGCAAGTGCTCGACGAATTGCCTGCGCGACCTCTGCGCTCTCGGGGAGACGATGCAATGCGCCTCGAAGTGTGGCCTCGGGCAATCCAGCCCCAACGCGTTTCTCTCCATTGTCAGACATTTCAAAAACGAGATATTAGGCCGCGCCTGCACGGCGGCTGAGTCATAGGAGATAATGATGAAAGATACTAATGCATGCGCAGACGATACTTGTCGCGCTCCTGTCAGTCAGCGTACACAGGTCGTGGATGCGCCTGGTACCAGCGCAACGGTTAAATTGAAGATCGACGATCATGAATTGAATATCCCGATGGGCACAACTATCCTGGAAGCAGCTCGAGAACTTGGTATCCATATCCCCACGCTCTGCCATCACGACGATCTTTGTGTGGCCGGCGTTTGCCGCGTCTGCCTCGTCGAGGTTGAAGGGCAGAACACGCTTCAGGCGAGCTGCGCATACCCAATCACACAGCCGATTACGGTCAAAACGCACACGCGAAAGGTTCGACAGGCGAGGCGGCACATCATCGACCTGCTGCTTTCCAAGCATTACGGTGAATGTTACAGCTGCTTCCGCAACAACAACTGCGAGCTTCAGTCTCTTGCGAAGGAATATGGAGTCGACTTCTTCCGCTTTGGCCATCCCGAAAAGCCGCTCTATGAAGTTGACCGCTCTAGCTACTCCGTTGTCCGAGATATGAACAAATGCGTCCTCTGCCGCCGCTGCATCCGCACATGCATCGACCTGCAGGAGGTGGGCGTGCTAGAGGCCGCGGGTAGAAGCGATGGGACGACGATCTCAACGTATCTCGACAAACCGTTGGGCGAGGTAGTCTGCATCAATTGTGGCCAATGTATCAATCGATGTCCCACCGGGGCATTAAGAGCTAAAGACCGTACCGATGATGTCTGGGCCGCGATCGATAATCCAGAAAAACACGTGGTTATCCAGACCGCCCCAAGTCCACGCGCCGGAATTGGCGAGGAGTTTAACCAGGAACCGGGAACACCCATGACTTGGAAAATGAACACCGCCTTGAAGCGCTGCGGTTTTGATAAGGTATTCGATACGAACTTCACCGCGGACCTCACGATCATCGAGGAGGGCACGGAGCTGATCCTGCGGCTTTACAAGAACCTTGTGCAGAGCGATTCATCTCAACCGCTGCCGCAATTCACGTCCTGCAGCCCTGGGTGGGTGAAGTATATCGAGCACTTCTATCCCGAATACCTCCCTCACGTCTCGACCTGCAAGAGCCCGCAGCAGATGTTTGGCGCTCTCATCAAGACCTGGTATGCCCGGATGAACAACATCGATCCGGCGAATATCGTCTCGGTCGCGCTGATGCCCTGCTCCGCAAAGAAGTTCGAGTGCAAC
Source organism: bacterium (assembly GCA_021160245.1). Taxonomy (GTDB): domain Bacteria; phylum B130-G9; class B130-G9; order B130-G9; family B130-G9; genus JAGHCW01. Next base: position 5,319 of record JAGHCW010000145.1, read on the forward strand.
CGTCCCGAGATGCGTGATAGCGGCTATAAGGATGTCGATAACGGTCTCACAACGCGCGAGCTTGCGCAGATGATCCGCGAGGCGGGCATAGACCTGCCCGAGATGCCCAAGAGTGATTTTGACAATCCCTTTGGCACTGCAACAGGTTCCGGCGTCATCTTCGGCTCAACAGGCGGCGTGATGGAAGCTGCGCTTCGTTCCGTAATTGAGTTTGTTACGGGCAAAAAGGTTGAGAATTTCTACGATCATGCCAACATCATTCCGGTTCGAGGCTTCGAGGGCTGCCGTTACGCAGAGCTTCAGATACCTGACGAGGTGGGCCCTGTGCCGGAGCTCATACAGCATCTCGTTCCGAATTGGGACTGGCTGAAGGGCGCAACTCTGAAAGTCGGAATCGCCCACGGCACGGCCAACGCGAAGAAGGTAATGGAAAATATCAAGGCTGGCGGCAAGTTCAGCGAGTGCCACTTCATAGAGTTCATGGCCTGTCCGGGCGGTTGTCTCGGAGGTGGTGGGCAGCCGATTCCGACAAGTCCTGAGATTCGTGCAGCCCGAGCGAGGGCGATTTACGCGGAAGACGCGGCTTACGGGGACGCCGGCAAGGCGCGAAAAAGCCATGAGAACCCCGCCGTGTTGAGGCTATATAGCGAATTTCTGACGAACGGTCCGTGTGGACACAAGAGCCATCATCTTCTGCACACACATTACACAGCTCGCGGCAAATATATCGGATAGCGAGCTTTTTGACCGAGGGTGTAGGATGGAAGAGACTTATATGATCGACGAGAGGCGGATTCACAACACCTTGGTAGCTGCTACCACAAACAGCTCCGACGCCGTCGTCAACGACGTCTTGGCAAAATCGCGTCATTTGAGGGGATTGGATGAATCTGAGGTCGCGATTCTGATGCAGGTGCGGGCCCCGCACCTGCTCGCCAATCTCTTCGAGACGGCCAGGTGGGTAAAAGACCGCATATACGGTCGCCGTCTGGTACTCTTCGCGCCGCTCTATATCTCCAATCTTTGCAGGAACGAATGCCTGTATTGTGCCTTTCGGGCAAAGAATAAGGAGGTAAAGCGGCGTGCGCTAACGCAGCCTGAGATAGCGAGGGAAGTTAAGGTTCTTGTCGAACAAGGGCACAAGCGAGTGCTTCTTGTCGCCGGTGAATCCTATCCCAAGGAGGGGCTCCAGTATGTTCTCGACGCAGTGAAGACCGTCTATTCTGTAAAAAGCGGCAAGGGCGAGATACGTCGAGTGAACGTCAACATCGCGCCGCTCACTGTGGAAGAATTCCGCCGCCTCAAAGATGTGGAAATCGGCACGTATCAGCTCTTTCAGGAGACTTACGACCGCTCCGTATATCAGAGAGTTCATCTTGGCGGCGTCAAGGCGGACTACGACTGGCGCATAACCGCCATGAACCGCGCCATGGAGGCCGGAATCGACGATGTCGGCATTGGTGTGCTATTCGGACTTGCGGATTGGAGGTTCGAGATACTGGCTATTCTTCAGCACGCTTCGTATCTTGATGAGCATTTTGGCGTCGGGCCACACACCATCAGCGTGCCTCGTCTGGAGCCAGCAACCTGCTCCGATATGGCAAGCCATCCGCCACATCCCGTCAGTGACGAGGATTTTCGCAAGATAGTGGCCATTCTGCGATTGGCAGTGCCCTACACTGGGATCATCATGTCAACACGAGAGACGGCTAGGCTGCGACGTGAGACCTTCGCGCTGGGCGTTTCCCAGATATCCGCCGGCAGCCGAACGAATCCCGGCGGATACTCGACGGACAGCCGGGCCGATGACGAGAGCCAGTTCTCATTGGGAGATCATCGCCCGCTCGACGAGGTCATTCGCGACATCTCAGAGATGGGCTATATCCCCAGCTTCTGCACGGGCTGTTATCGGCTCGGTCGCACAGGTCAAGATTTCCTTGACCTTGCCAAGCCCGGAGAGATCAGGAAACACTGCGACCCGAATGCTATCTCGACATTCGCGGAATATCTTGAAGATTACGCCTCCGATGAAACTCGCCGTGTTGGCGAAAAGGCAATCGGGGAGTTTCTATCTACAATGGACGCCGCGCCTCGAAAGCGAGCAGAGGCCATGCTTCGAGAGATCAGGGAAGGTCAACGGGATGTCTTCTGCTAACGACAGGCCAAACACGACACCGAAGGCCGAGGGGCATCGAGTCGAGGCGGATTGTATTGGAGAGAGGGAGATCCCGGCAGATATACTGCACGGCATTTACACGGTAAGGGCATTGGATAACTTCCCTCTCTCGGGCCGTCGGGTTCACTCCGCGCTCATTCACGCCTTTGGACAGGTAAAACTCGCCTGCGCAAGGACCAATCGCGCGCTTGGCGCCTGGTCCGATGATCCCCTCAAAGGGGACGCAATTGAGCAGGCGTGCAATGAGATGGCAGGCGCTTCACTCGACGATCTGGTGGTTGTTGACGCCCTGCAAGGAGGCGCCGGCGCCAGCACGAACATGAATGTGAACGAGGCGCTTGCGAATCGAGCGCTTGTTATCCTCGGAGAGAAGCCGGGGAGTTACGACCGGATATCGCCGCTTAACGACATTAACCTCCATCAATCGACAAATGACACCTATCCGACGGCGCTTAAGCTCGCGGCAATCGGCCTTTTGCATGATTTGGATAAGAGTTTGGTCGCGTTGCAGGAGGCCTTTCAGGAGAAAGAGAAGGAGTTTGCAGGCGTTGTGAAGTTAGGCCGCACAGAGCTTCAGGATGCGGTCTTAACGACTTTGGGAAGAGCCATGAGCGCATACGCCGAACCGATTGGACGGGACCGCTGGCGGGCATATAAATGTGAGGAGCGACTTCGAGTTGTCAACCTCGGCGGTACTGCCATCGGCACCGGGCTATCCGCGCCTCGTGAATACATCTTCCGCGTCGTGGATTTCCTCCGCGAGCAGACGGGCATCGGCTTTGCCAGGGCGGAGAATCTCATCGACAACACCCAGAATGCCGACAATTTCGTCGAGGTCTCGGGGATTCTGAAGGCCTGTGCCGCAACGCTTATCAAGATTTCCACAGACCTGCGCCTTCTGTCCTCTGGCCCTGATGGGGGATTGAGCGAGATTCTGTTGCCGTCTGTCCAGGCCGGGTCATCGGCCATGCCGGATAAGGTCAATCCAGTGATCCCCGAGGCGGTTACCCAAGCCGCAATTCGAGTCATGGGATATGACCTCTCAATCACAATGGCGGCTGCCGCTGGCAACCTGGAGCTAAACGCGTTCCTTCCGTTGATCGCCGATTCTCTTTTGCACAGCATCGAGCTTCTGACCAACGCCTGCAAAATACTGCGACTCAATTGCGTGCAGGGCATCAAGGCCAATGAGTCGCGATGCCAGTCGAACGTCGAGAGCTCCACCGCGACTGCAACTGCGCTTATGACGGTCATTGGCTACGATAAGGCGGCAGAGATCGCGAAGCTCTCGAGAGAGCAGGGCTGCTCCATCAGGCAAATCGTGCTCAGCATGGGACTGCTCAGCGAAGAGGATTTTGACGAGCTGATTTCACCCGAAACCGTTATGCGCCTGGGCGCAAATTCGCACAAGGAGAGATGATGTCGCGATCGGCCCCGAAGGGATTTCGCCTGCATATCGGGCTTTTTGGCCGTCGCAACGTCGGCAAATCGAGTCTCCTCAACGCCATCACACGCCAAACGGTCTCCATCGTCTCGGAATTTGCTGGAACGACGACGGACCCCGTGGAAAAACCGATGGAGCTCTTGCCGCTTGGGCCGGTTCTTTTTATCGATACTGCCGGCATCGACGATGCTGGAGCGCTCGGAGAATTGCGGATTGCGAGAACGCGTCGCGTCTTTGACCGCACAGACCTGGGCGTCATAGTAACCGACGGCCTTTGGGGAGAGTTCGAGGAGTCGATATCTTCGACTCTGACCGAGATGGGAACGCCTGTGATTGCGGTATTCAATAAGACCGACATCAAGGACTCGACAGCCGGTATTGCCGCCATGCTGGCCAAGCGAAGTATCCCTTTGGTCAAAACCGCAGCAATTAAGGGCGAGGGAATACTCGATTTCCGTCAGGCGCTGCTCGATAACGCGCCGGCAGACTTCATCAATACGCCGACCATTCTGGGCGATCTAGTGGGACCAAATGAAGTTGCCGTCTTGGTCGTCCCAATCGACAAAGAGGCGCCCAAAGGGCGTTTGATTCTGCCGCAGGTTCAGGTCATCCGCGATCTGCTGGACTTAGATAGCCTCGCGCTTGTGGTCAAGGAACGAGAACTGCGATCGGCGCTCGGTCGCCTGAACGGCCAGCCGAAACTCGTTGTCACCGATTCTCAGGCATTTCTGAAGGTCGCCGCCGATACGCCCCTGGACGTTCCAATGACTAGTTTCTCCATTCTCTTTGCTCGCTTTAAGGGCGATCTGATGACTCAGACAGAGGGCGCGATTGCGATTGACGGTCTTCGGCGCGGTGATCGCGTGCTGATTGCTGAGGCCTGCTCACATCACCCGATTGCGGATGACATAGGACGAGTAAAGATACCCCGCTGGATTACTCAGTACGTCGGCAGCAAGATAGAATTTGACGTGGTTGCTGGGCATGATTTCCCAGATGATCTCTCGCAATATGAGCTCGTTATCCATTGCGGCGCGTGCATGTGGAACCGCCGGGAGATGCTCTCACGGCTGCTCTTATGCAAGCGTGCGGGTATTCCAATTACAAATTATGGCCTTATCATAGCCTACAGTCTCGGCATTCTGGAGCGAGCGCTTGCGCCATTCCCCGCAGCGCTCGAGGCTTACTTGAAAGGCAAACAAGGATGATCGATTCTGCAACCCTAGCAGACCGACAGAGCTTCAGCATTGACGAGATGGCCGCAATCCTAAGCGCCTCGGATGCAGATGATATCGAGGCGATACGAGACGCTGCGGGGAAAACGCTTCTCTCAAACTGCGGCCCCAACGTCTATTATCGCGGCCTGATTGAATACTCCAATATCTGCAACAGCGATTGCAGATACTGTGGGATCAGGCGCTCAAACAAGGGCGTCAACCGTTACCAGCTCAGTCTAGATCGCCTTCTTGAAGCTGCCCGATGGTGCGCAGAACAGCGGTTTGGCTCAGTGGTTATCCAATCGGGTGAGCGGCAAGATGAGGCGTTTATTGAGACGATCGTCAAGGCCCTTCAGCTCATAAAGAGGGAGACCAGGAGCGATGTGCTTCCCCATGGCCTCGGCATAACGCTATCTATTGGGGAGCAGACGAAGGAGACATACAGACGGTTCTTTGAGGCGGGCGCCCACCGCTATCTCCTTCGCATTGAGACGAGTGATCCCGCTCTATTCTCGCGCATACATCCTGATGAACAATCGCTCGAGTCGAGAGTCGCCGCTTTGCGTGCGCTTTCCGAGACGGGATTTCAGGTCGGAACGGGCGTCATGATCGGCCTGCCAGGGCAAACGTCCGAGCATCTCGCAAACGACATTGCCTTCTTTAAGAAGATCAACATCGACATGATCGGGATGGGGCCGTTCATACCACACGAGGCCACGCCTCTTGGGAACGAAAGCCTAAACGATGAACTGCAAATGCGCCGCAGCCTATTGATGATCGCCATGACGCGCCTCGCGATGCCGGATATAAACATCGCCTCAGCAACTGCCCTTCAGGCGCTTGATCCAACGGGAAGAGAGAAGGGGCTTCGCTTTGGGGCAAACGTGATTATGCCACTTCTTACTCCAAGTGACGTTCGGTCGGATTATCTTCTCTATCCTGGAAAGCCGTGTCTCAACGAATCGGCAATCCAGTGTCGCGACTGCCTCGAGGCGCGTATCAAGGGCATAGGCCGGCAGATTGGCTACGATCAATGGGGAGACTCAAAGCACGCCTTGAAACGGCACAACAAAGGCCAGAAACCTGTGTCACCATAGGGCCTTCTATAACGTCCTGACGAAGAGCTTGCCCGGCATCTCCTTCGCCAGGCCCTTTATCTCAAGGTTGAAGAGTGTTGTGCTGACTGTCGGTGTTGGCAGGGCGGTTGACAAAATTATCTCGTCAATGTGCTGCGGCTCTTGTGTCAGCATTTCGTAAACCTTCCGCTCTTCGGATGTGAGCTTTAGCTTCGCCTCGGCCGCTTGTTTGACTGTTCCCTCTTTCATCATGCCCTTAAGCTCTGGGGCGATCTCCGCTATAATGTCCGAGGCGCTAAGGACGGGCTTTGCGCCTTGCTGAATCAACTGATTTGGTCCACTGCTCATTTCGGCGTTTATGTTCCCCGGGACGGCGAAGACCTCCCGTCCATGCTCAAGCGCGAGTCTGGCGGTGATCAACGCTCCGCTTCTCTTTCCCGCTTCAACCACGACGGTTCCCAGCGATAGGCCGCTGATTATCCTGTTACGGACGGGGAAGTTCCTGGGCACAGGTTCCGCGTCAGTCCTCAGTTCGCTTATGACCGCGCCCGCTCTCGCTATCTCCTCAGCTAACGAGGCGTGCTCCGCCGGATACAACTTCGCATGGCCGCTCCCCAGCACCGCAATCGTCCTGCCCTTTCCAGTAAGAGCTCCCATGTGCGCTGAGGCGTCAACACCTCTTGCAAGTCCGCTAACTACGGTTATCCCCATCGAGGCCAGATCGGCGCCAAGTGTCTTGGCCGTCTGCCTCCCGTAATGTGTAACGGTGCGGGTCCCCACGATTGCGATGGCGAAGCTGTCTTGAGGCTCCAGCCGCCCTTTCACATAAAGCAGTTGCGGCGGGTCGGCGATATGTCTTAGATTCTCCGGGTAATCGGGGCTACGGATGGTTACTATCTTAAGCCCCAGTCGCTGGACGGCGTCAAGTTCCGTCTTGAACTCATCGCTTTCTGGAGCTCTTTTTATCGCGCCCGCAAGCTCCATCGAAACGCCCTTTACGCAGCAGAGCTGACGGGCCGAGGCGTCGAATACCCTCTCAATGGTCTCAAAGTTGTTGATCAGGTTTGTAAACGTAACTCGCTTGGTGCGCAATGTGACGCCGAGAGCAAGCCAGAGAAGTTCTTCGGTCATCTAGGGCCAGGCAACGAGTATTCTGTCGTCCGGGTCAGTCCCGGACACCCAGGCAACCGGACGCTTTTTCTCCCTAGCTCTCTTTGTAAGCCAGGCCTTAATCTCCGAATCGCTTGAGCCACACTCCCTCGGGCCAAAAACCTGGGCAAAACTCGCGGCCGGGCCGAACATCTCCAGGGCAGTCCCGGGATTTGCGCCCTTGACGCCTATTACACAGTGCGACCAATCAGCTCGGTCCGGCTCGGTCATCGCGAATGTTGCTCCGATGCTCTGAAGCGCCTGGAGTGTGTCCTTCGTCGCGTTGTTCTTCTCCTTTGCGGTAAGGACGACAATTGCGCCCTCAGGTGTGCCGGCAATTTGCCTCTGCAGCCATATACTGTTGCCTCTTGCGCGAGCTGTATCAAAGCTGCGAGACGAGATGAGCTTGCCTGACGATTGGTCTATCGCCGCGATGTTGTAGCCCTTCTCGTTCATTGAGACATCTCTGCCATCGACCAGGATATTGCCAAAATCGCCCCTTCCTTCGCCTGCGCTGCGTGCGAATATATCGCAAGGGGCGGAGATGCCGGTTGAGCCAATCTCGCAAGGTTCAGCGAAAACCAGCTCGATCCCATTCAAAGCGGCGACGCGTGCTATCTCATAGCGTCCGACACTATCAAAAGCCTCGAACAGTGAGTGCATTGATTGGGGAATCACATCCCCGACTGTGGACTCCGAAACGCTTCCACCCTTAGAGCTCGCCTTCAAGTTGCCCAGCAACTTGTCCATGCCGGATAAGGTCTGGAACTCACTGAACGACTTTGAGGCGCCAGCAAAATCCCACGTTCTGCAAAATGTTGCGAATTGGTAGAAGGCCGCGGCCGGGTTGGGAGAGCTCTGCGCTTGGCAATCCCGAAGCAGGTCCAGTGCCCGAGCCCAATGAGACTGCAGGAATTCGATCTTGCCCATGAAACAAGAATCATTCGCAATTTGGGAAAGCCGCGCAAGCAACTTGTTATCCTTTGGCGCAAGGAACTGCTGAGAGGGGAAAACGAAGAAAAACTGATCGGCAATCGCCATCGCCGCCTCGTATTTCTCTAGTGCCTCATGGACTTTCCCAGCGTCAAAACAAGCCTTGGATTCATCGTAGTACTGCGAGATACCAGCCATTGCGATCTCTCGCATCTTGGGCTCTACATCTCGACTCTCCCCCTGAATGCGCCTGATCTTGATGCAAAGCGCCATGGCATACTCGAAATCGCCGCTCTCAAAGGCGCTCTGAACGCGATAATGAAGAATGGGAACGAGGGTGTATATCTGAATGCCGACTGCGAAAAGGGCTGTTAAAACCAAAAGCGCAAGAACGAACTTCGAGAATAAGTTACATCTCGGTCTTTTGCTCTCCGCGACCTGTTCTATCGCGCCAATTTCTGCTAGTTCAGCCATCTCCGCCCAATCATATCCAAAATTGCATGCCCACTATGGGCAGCAATCGTATTGCCTCAACGCCGTGCTGTCAATCGACTAGATGGCCGAGCAATTGGCGCTTACACGTACTGGTCCCAACTGGTTACAAGCAGATCGTCCATCGACGTGTCGGAAATGGCCTCAACAAATCGCTTGGCTATCTGCCTGTCCGTTATCAGCGCGACGCCGGAATCGACCGCCTTCCTCCTGATGAGGTAGTCGTTGTCGAGCTCTTCCTTCTCGATGTTCTTGGGGATGTTTATGACCAGGTCTATCTTGCCGTCGGCGATATAGGTCAGGGCGTTGGGTTCCCTCTCATCAAGCGGCCAATGGAGGATTGTAGCCTCAACACCGTTTGTCTTGAGGAAGTCCGCCGTCCCCTTAGTGGCGTAAAGGTCGAAGTTCATCTTGAAGAGCATTCTCGCGCTGGGCAAGAGCTCCGCCTTGCTCTCAATCGGCCCGGTTGACAGGAATATGCCCTTCTTGGGGATTTTGAACCCAACTGATATGAGGCTCTTTAAGAACGCCTCCTTGAAATCGCTGCCCAAGCACGCGACCTCCCCCGTTGACGCCATCTCAACACCCAGGACGGGGTCCGAGCCCTTGAGCCGCATGAACGAGAACATCGGCGCCTTCACCCCAACATAATCGAGATCAAACGGCGACCTCACGACCTTCGAGACGCTCTTGCCCATGATGATCTCGGTCGCAAGATCAATGAAATTCGTCCGAAACACCTTGGAGACGAACGGGAAGCTCCTCGACGCCCGAAGGTTGCACTCAATGACCTTCACCTCATTGCCCTTTGCGATAAACTGAATGTTGAACGGACCGGTTATCCTGAGAGCCTGAGCGATCTCCTGGGCGATCTTCTTGATGCGCCTCATCGTCTCCAAGTACGTCCTCTGAGGAGGCAGCACCATAGTCGCATCGCCGCTGTGAACTCCAGCATTCTCAACGTGCTCGGAAATCGCATAGCAATAGACGTCTCCGGAATTTGCGACCGCGTCTATCTCGATCTCCTTCGCGCCGGTGATGAATTTGCTGATTACAACGGGGTGTTCCATGCTGACATCAGAGGCCTTTATCAAGTACTCCTTCAGCTCGTCCTTGGCCAACGCAATGCTCATCGCCGCGCCGCTCAGCACATAACTTGGCCGAATCAACACGGGGTAGCCGACCGCATCAGCGAACTTCTGGGCCTCCTCTATGCTGGTCAGCTCTTCCCACTCCGGTTGACGAACTCCAAGCTCGTCAAGCAGACGGGAGAACTTATGCCTGTCCTCGGCCACGTCGATATCAACAGGTGATGTCCCGAGTATCCTCACGCCGGTTTTGTGCAGTCTCAGGGCGAGGTTGTTCGGTACCTGACCGCCCATTGAGACCACGACGCCGCCGGGCGATTCCTTCTCGTAGATGTCGAGCACCCGCTCAAAGCTGAGCTCGTCGAAGTACAGCCTGTCGCAGATATCATAATCCGTGCTGACCGTCTCCGGATTGCAGTTTATCATTATTGTCTGATACCCAAGCCTCTTTAGCGTGATAACTGTGCTGACGCAGCACCAGTCAAACTCGACCGACGATCCGATTCTGTAGGCCCCTCCCCCAAGGACGACTACGTGGTTCTCCCCAGCGGTCTCGACGTCATCCTCGGAACCGTTATAGGTCAGATAAAGATAGTTGGCGCTGGCCGGAAACTCTCCGGCAAGCGTATCTATCTGCTTAATGCACGGGATAATCTCAAGGCTCTTTCGCCGCTCTCGGACGGCAGCTTCGCTGCTTCCGATGATGTGTCCTATCTGCTGATCCGAGAATCCCTTCTGCTTCGCCTCTTTGAACAGCTCGCGAGGCAATCCCTCGAGGTCGTGTCCCTTCAGCGATTGTGCCAAGTCAACAATGCTCTTCATCTTGAAGAGGAACCACTTATTAACATGCGTCAGCTCGTGGATTCTCGCCACGGAGTACCCCATTCTCATGGCCTCAGCTATGGCGAACATCCTCTTCTCAGTCGGCTCGCTTAATTCTCTATCCAGATCGTCGAACATGCGATCGTTGCAGACGAGACCCTTCAGGCCCAAATCCAGCATTCGAATCGCTTTCTGCAAGACCTCCTCATAGCTTCTGCCAATAGCCATGACCTCCCCGACGGATTTCATCTCGGAGCCCAGATTGACGTTCACATTGCTGAATTTTTGAAGGTCCCACCTCGGATACTTCAGGACTATGTAGTCAAGCGCGGGCTCAAAGCAGGCCGAGGTTACTGATGTCACGGAGTTCTCAAGCTCTGTAAGGCTCTTGCCCAGGGCGAGCTTCGTTGCAACGAAGGCCAGAGGGTAACCCGTGGCTTTAGACGCCAGAGCAGAACTCCTGCTCAAGCGGGCGTTGACCTCAATGATCTTGTAGTCCTCGGACGCGGGATCAAGCGCAAACTGGACGTTGCACTCGCCGATAACGCCTAGATGTCTTATCAGCTTTATGGCTGCAGCTCTCAGCTGGAAATTTTCCCTCGATGTCAATGTCTGAACCGGAGCTACTACTATGCTCTCGCCGGTATGAATGCCCATCGGGTCAACGTTCTCCATCGAACAGACGGCGATGCAGTTGTTGCAGTGGTCGCGCACGACCTCATACTCCACTTCCTTCCATCCAAGAAGATACTCCTCGATCAGAACCTGATCGGCGAACGCAAACGCCGATTGAACCTTCTGGGCCAATTCCGACGTATTATGCACAACGCCCGAGCCCAAACCACCGAGAGCGTAGGCTATTCTGCACATCACCGGGTAGCCAATCTCCTCTGCAAACTCAAGCGCCTCGTCAACACTCGCAGCTGCTCTACTGAGCGGGACATGCAAGCCCGCCTCCAAAACCGCCTTGGCGAAGAGGTCGCGGTCCTCACTTTTCTGGATTGCCTCGATGGGCGTGCCCAGAATATCGACTTCATGCTTCTTAAGGACGCCGCTTTGCGCAAGTTCCAGGCCGACATTCAGAGCGGTCTGACCGCCGACGCCAAGCAATATCCCATCGGGCCTCTCCTTCTCAATCACTTTCTCCACGAAATAGGCGTCGATGGGTAAGAAATACACCTTGTCCGCTAGATGCTCGGACGTCTGAATTGTCGCTATGTTCGGATTGACAAGGACAGTCTCAATACCCTCCTCCTTGAGAGCCTTGATCGACTGGCTGCCTGAATAGTCGAATTCTCCGGCCTGCCCAATTCTTATGGCGCCGGAGCCCAAGATCAGAACCTTCTTCACTCTATTCATTTCATCGCTCGTACAAACATATCAAATAGAAACTCCGAATCATCAGGGCCGGGCGATGCTTCGGGATGAAACTGCGCTCCAAAAAGCGGCCTAGAGATGTGAAGAATGCCCTCATTCGTCCCATCATTGCTGTTGTAAAACCACTCACGCCAATCCTCTGGCAAAGTATCAGCATCAACCGCGTAGCTGTGATTCTGTGAAGTGATGTAGCACCTCCTAGTTCCAGTCTCCACACAGGGCTGATTCTGGCTCCGATGACCGTACTTCAACTTGTAAGTGTCAGCCCCGGCCGCAAGCGCGAGAATCTGCGACCCGAGGCAGATGCCTAAGATTGGCACGTCCCCAGAAAGAGCGACGCGGACATTCGCTATCGTCTCCTTACACATCTTTGGGTCGCCCGGCCCGTTCGATATCACGATACCGGCAGCCCTCTCATCTGAAATCGGATAGTCCCACGGGCAGCGCAGGACGGATAGACCCCGCCTCGTGAAAGAGCGGACGATGCTGTTCTTGGTCCCGCAGTCCACCAAGACTATCCGCTTCTTTCCGCGCCCGTATTCTACCGGCTCAGCGACGCTAACTTCCTTGACCAGATTGGTCTTGAGGGGGTCTTCGAACTTGATATCTTGATCGTCGTGGATCATCTTACCAAGCATCGTGCCATGCTCCCTGAGGAGCTTCGTAAGCTGCCTCGTGTCTATGCCGTATATCCCCGGAATGCCCTGCTCGATCATCCATTCGGACAAGGAGCGAGTGGCCGCCCAATGGGAATACTCATCTGAGTTGCAGGCCACGATCAAACCCCTCACGTGTATCCGCTCCGACTCAAAATTGGCGAGCAGGCCGTCAACGCTAGTGTCTCCGGGGACGCCATAGTTGCCTACCAGGGGATATGTCATAACCAGTATCTGGCCTCTGTAGGAGGGATCAGTAAGGGTCTCTGGATAGCCGACCATTCCCGTATTGAACACCACCTCGCCGGCTGCGATGCTTGAGTCGCCGAATGAGTAGCCGCTAAAACAACTGCCGTCCTTAAGAATGAGCTTCGCCGGCCGCTTCCTTGAACTCAACCTCCATTGTCTCCTTGTTTTATGCGAGCTAGCCTCGCTGGGCGCCCTAGAAACGATTGAATAATCTGGTTTGTTCCCATATATCAGGACACCCACTCGTGCCGCCGGGACAACGCAACATTGAAATACTAGACCCAAAGAGTCAAATGCTATTGACATGCCCGAGGAATGAGATTGACGCTGGCGGCTCTGACCTTTTGGGGTGCGGAGGCCAGAAGCCGTCCTCTCATAAATCGCCTTTTTGTCCCTTGCCGTCAATCTGATTTTCCAGGCATCATTGCTGCATGTTGACTAAATTGCGCACTAGACCTATTGTTCTGTCTGTAGATAATAGATGTGAAATTGCCCTCATCGTCTAGTCAGGTCTAGGACACCGCCCTTTCACGGCGGCGACAGGGGTTCAAATCCCCTTGAGGGCGTGTTTTCTTTCAGATATCAGCGACACGATTTTGGAGGCAGGAGCAAAATGGCAGGTAATGTTGGCGTTTTCGATGATGCAAACTTCAAAACTGATGTATTGGACTCGGACGTTCCCGTTCTGGTCGATTTTTGGGCGGAATGGTGCGCCCCGTGCCACATGATAACACCAGTTGTTGAGAAGCTATCAATAGAATACGAGGGGCGTGTCAAGTTCGGGAAGCTCAACGTGGACGATGCTCCGAACACGGCGGCGCACTTCATGATCAGGGCAATCCCAACACTTCTGATTTTAAAGGGCGGCGCAGTTGCCGAGAAAATAGTCGGCGTTGTTGGGGCTGACAAGATTACCAAGGCGCTGGATGGCGTGCTGAGCTAGGCAGTTACCTGGTGTTCAATCATTTCGGGAAGGCGGCCATTGGCTTCCGGAAGAATAGATGCTCTTGACGCAAAGATTCTTGAGCAAATAAGATATGTTGGGGCGAGCGTTCGCCTCGTTGTCCGTGCGCTGCTTGTCTTCTTCAAGCGGCCCTTTGAGTTCGATCTGATTCTGGAGCAGATGCACAGTCTCGGTGTGAAGTCTCTTACAATTGTAAGTCTCACGTCGTTTTTCACCGGCATGGTGCTCTGCTTGCAGCTGGGCTTCTCTTTGACGAGATTCGGCGCAAAGGGCTATGTGGGCCGCATCATAGCGCTTTCGTTCACGAGAGAGCTCGGGCCTATGCTTGTATCCATAATCGTCTCGGGACGCGTGGCCGCGGGCGTGACGGCCGAGCTCGGCTCGATGAAGGTCTCAGACCAGATTGACGCCATGCGGGTTATGGGCGCAAGTCCGATAAAGAAGCTAGTTATGCCCAGGGTCGTGGCGCTTATGATAACGCTTCCAATGCTCGTGCTTCTCGGTGATTGCTTGGGTATATTGGGAGGCCTCGTAATGGGGGTTACAGAGCTGGATTTGAAGGCCGGCTTCTACTTCTCTAGCTCGCTGGATATACTCTCGCTGAAGGACGTGATGAGCGGCCTCGGCAAATGCGTATTCTTTGGCTTGATTATTACTGGGATAGGATGCTACCAGGGCCTTACAACACTAGGTGGTACAAGAGGCGTGGGGATTTCGACCACGCAGGCGGTGGTTTTATCATCGATCATGCTCTTGGTCTCTGATTTTTTTCTTACTAAGGCCTTTATGCTAATTTAGGCGAGATTATTCCTGATACCACAGACGACGGAGATGATAATGGCAAACGAGATTAAGAAATGCACGTCATGTGGCAATAAGCTCAATCAATCGCCTGCAGACAAGATATATAGCTGTCCATATTGCGGCCTTGAGTTTGTGGAGAAGAAGGGCAAGCTCGTCAAGAGAGAACCGGACTTTGCAGTAAATGACCCTCTAGACGAAGCCCTGGACGAGGCGCAAATGAAACAGGACATGGCCGACGCGCTAGAGGACATGCCTCTCGGCCAGCAGCTCGCCGATGAGGCGGAAAAACTGAAGAGGAAGAAGGACGAGAAGGGCCTGCTGGAGCTGCGAATGAAGCGCAACGAGGCGCGGACATTGATCAGGACGGCTTATAGAACTGGTATTAGCCTCTCTGTTTTCCTTGACGCTGTGATGATCATCCTGACTTACAACTACGATGTCATTCTATACGGCCTCATCGGCGCGTTCGTGCTGACTGTAGGAACTATGCTCTACCTTAGCTCCTACGCCGCTGGTATTAGGAAATGGAGCGCTAATATAGAGGCGCAGGCCCAGTCCACAGAAGAAGAGCTCTACCACACAAAGAAGATTGAGGAGGCAATGAAGTAAAGTGCCCCCAGCGTCCGAATTAACTCCTCGTCGAGGAGATACTCTCGCTCAGATCATAGCCACTTCCGTCTATATCGGCGATATACGATTTGCGCCCGGGACCTTCGGGACGATTCCCGGGCTCTTCCTCTTTGTCATCGCCTCGATGTTAGGACTGCCAGCGTGGCTGTTCCTTGCCTGCATTGCGGGCCTATTCGCAGTTGGCGTCTGGGCCGCGAGCCGCTCGGAGATGATCTTCGGGAAGAAGGACGACGGGCGAATCGTGATTGACGAGGTGGTCGGCGCGATGATCACGATGTTCATGCTTCCCCTTGACTGGCGCCTCTTGATAGCGGGCTTTTTCGCATTTAGGTTCTTCGACATTCTGAAGCCGGGTTTCAGGAGACTTGAGAAGATCAAGGGCGGCTTGGGAATCATGATCGACGACGTTGCCGCCGGAATCATGGCCAACATCTCGCTCCGGATACTGCTTTACGTGGTTCAAGCGTTCTATAGCTAGCGTTTGTCATCTGCGATTGTGCAACATCGAGAACGACGATGCAAGGATGTTGGTTCTGACCGGAAATCAGATTGAAGTGTAAAGTGGGCTTTCTGATGCCGTCTCATAATTCGTTTTGTTCTTTCTTCTGTTGTTCCACAACATAATAATACCATGAATCTGCGATCATTTCAAGATCAATCAGAGGGCCGAGATTCAGGGGATATTAGTCGTATATCGGCTATGCAAAGGCATTTGTATCTTGTAGGGGCACTGCTTGCCATGCCCTTTACGGGTTCGGTCGTATCAAAGAAAGGCACGGCAAGCAGTGCCCCTACGCAACCGCACCGAATTATGACCCAACCTCACAAGCCCCGCCCCTTCAAAACAGACCGATGGACAGCCTCGGAAAGCCCGCCCTACACATTGCAGCGCACGAGAGTGGCCTATGATCTTCGCCTACTTGCGAATAAGTAGCGGGCAATGACGCGGCCGACCCTTAGGCTATCAACAATGCTGCGGAAGTGGCTGCCGCCATCGGCGTAGATGAGCGGAACCTGAATGGTCTCTATTCTCTTCCCGGCCCGGCACATCTGAAGCAATATCTCGCTCTCCAGCCCAAATCCCCTTGCCCTCAAACTCTCGAGCGGCACAGATGAGAGCTTGTAGAGCCGGAAACCGCACTGGCTGTCCAGGATTTTCCGGCCACATGCAATGGATATCCAGAAACTAGATAGACGGTTGGCCAAGAGCCTTAAAAAAGGCATTTTACGGAAGGCGAATGGTCTCGCCCCAATCACGAGGTCGCAGCCGGTCTCTAAATACTTGTCAATGAACGCCGGGATGCAGGAGGGTGGATGCTGAGCGTCGGCATCTAGGGTAATTGCAGCATCAAATCCCCTTTCGCAAAGCCAAGAGAGGCCAGTTATGAGCGAGGCGCCCTTCCCCATGTTTGCGTCGTGCGTCAGGACCTGATCAGCAAGTGATGATGCGATTGAGGCGGTTTCATCGGTAGAGCCGTCGTCCACAACCACGACGATGTCAACGTGCGGTTTTGTGCCTCTTATGACGGATTCTATGGTCTCGGCAGCGTTGAAGGCGGCGATTAGCACGGCACGTTTCATTTTTGTGGCGGCTATAGCAAATACGCGGCAGCGAGGCCGAGCTGGGCGGTGAGCAGTATTAGATACATGTGTTTCCACGAGGGATGGTTTCGCTCAGTAGCCAATGCTTCAGGATTCCTCAAAAGAAGATATGCCGCGTATGCGCCCCACAGGACGAGGCCGATTGAGAGCGCGACCAAAACGACCGGATTTCCCGTCAGCACATCCGTTGCCGTCCCAACTAGTATCAGAATAAATGGCAGGGAGAGAAACGGGGCGACTATGTGGACGGACTTCCTCACGCCCAGAACCACGGGCAGAGTTTTGCAGCCGAATTTGCGGTCGCCGTCGGCATCCGCAAAGTCCTTTGTCGAGGCGGCGCCCAGAAGATATAAGCCAAGATCCATGCCGGCAAACCACGGCTCTGGCGTTGATATTTTGGCGACGGATGCCCAGCCTGCCACGATCAGCAACATGCCCCTCGGAATCGCAATTGTGAGGTTTGCGAGCCAAATGCTGCGCTTCGTTCTAAATGGAGGCGCGGAGTAGGCGTATGTCAAAAATGCGGTGAAGACTACGATCACAAGGAAGGTTCGGTTGACGAATGCAGCAATCACGAGTGAGGCGACATATAGCAATGCGGCGGCGATCGCTGCGTTCGCCACAGTCATTTTCGACGATGGCAGTGGCCTCTCTGGCTTGTTTATGCGGTCAATCTCGAGATCGAATATCTGATTCAGGCCATTCGAGCCTGCATTAAGGAGCATTGCGGACAGGGCGCCAAGATAGGTCTTTTCAGGGGGGAGCGAACGGCTGGCCATCACTGCGGCGCTAAGAAACCCGATGAATGGCGCGAGCAAGGTAAACGGCCTGACGAGCTGCAAGTAGAGCCTTAGAGAAAGGGTCTTCATCTCGTGATCGTTACGCCGAAGAAATCGGCCACTGCAGCCTTGAATGCAGGCTCCGTGCTGATAGTGTTTATCCAAGAGCGGAATCCGGAGGCGCCGGGGAAGCGGTGGCTGTACCATGCGGCGAACTTTCGGAATTTCCTAACCGGGTCTCCGACGCACTCGATTGTGCTCAGATGATAGTGGACAAGTAGGGTTTTACCGACCTCTTGGAGCGACTGCTTGTCCGACGCGCCGGTCTCGCCGTTGAGCGCATCCGCGATGCTCTTGAATATCCAGGGGTCCCCAAGCGCGGCCCTTCCGACCATCACAGCGTCGCATCCGGTTTCCTCAAACATCCTGAGCGCAGCCTTCGGGCCGTCAATGTCACCGTTGCCGATAACGGGTATCTTGACCGCCTGCTTGACCTTTGCTATCAGCGACCAGTCCGCATTACCCCTAAACCGCTCGACGCCAAATCGGGGATGCACCGTTATGGCCGAGGCGCCAAAATCCTCCACGAGTTTGGCAATAAAGATACAGTCCGGAGATTTCCTGTCATATCCGGAGCGGATTTTGACCGTTACGGGCACGTTTGCTGCGTTGACGACACTCGAGAGTATCTCGCTCAAAAGCTCTGGCTCTCGCATCAAGGCGATGCCGGAGCCGCTTTTCATGACCTTCGGAACTGAGCAGCCGAGGTTTATGTCAATCAGGTCAAAACCGTAGGAATTGAGTATTGCGGCGGCTTCACCCATAACAGCAGGCTTTGCGCCAAAGAGCTGCACCGAAATAGGCCTTTGCTCCTCGTTAAACCTCAAAAGGTGCTGAGTCTTCGCGCCTCCTCTTACAAGCGCCTCAGAACTCACCATCTCCGTGCAGACCAAACCACAGCCAAAGTGTTTCGCCAGCACTCGATATGCGTTGTCGGATATCCCGGCCATGGGAGCCGCAACTAGATTGGGTGCAATCCCCGCTCCACCGATTTGAAACGCCATCTACGCAGCGGCTTCGACAGCGCGCTCATCCTTGATGCTTTTTTGAGGGCATTTGGTCACGCAGAGCCCACACTGTTTGCACTTGCTGTAATCGATGACGGCAAGATTATTGACGATCTCAATCGCCTCGAAAGGGCAAACCTGCGCGCAGAGACCACAGCCAACGCAGCCGACCGGACAGACGCTCCGAACGGCCTTGCCTCGGTCGCGCGAGCTACATAAAACGTGAATCTTCTTGCTCTCTGGAACCAGCCGGATGATGTTTTTGGGGCACGCCTCAACGCAGCTGCCACATCCAGTGCATTTGCTGTCATCAATGACAGGAATGCCGCTCGGTCCGGAGCTGATTGCGTCAAACGGACAGGCCTTTATGCAAGTATCGTATCCGAGGCACCCGTAGGGGCAGTTCTTGTCTCCGCCGCATATAAGCGCTGCCGCCTTGCAGTCCGTAACGCCCTTATAGCCAAAACCGCGACCTACCCTATTATCGCCGCCCGCGCATAATATCCTCGCAACCATCTTGACTCTTGCGCCAGCCTCGAATCCAAATTCCTTGCAGATATTCTCAATTGTAGAGACATCGCAAACTGGGCATTTTGTGACCGCAATTCCGTCATTTATTACGGCTTCAGCAAAGCCGCCACATCCCGCGTAGCCGCAGCCTCCGCAGTTCGCGCCGGGCAAGAACTCGGCCAATTTCTCAATTCTCGGGTCAGTCTTCACCGCCAGCTTCTTGGAGGCGATTCCAAGACCGAGGCTCGCGCCCAATCCCAATGCTCCCAAAACCAAGAGCGCATATAACATCATCAACTCCCTTTATACCGAATGCTACTCCAGCTTTTCATTACTTTTGGCGCCGAGCTGCAGAACTAGCGGAGCACCGAAGAATTAGCCACAATTTAGTGCCCGATGTGAATGCTGTCAACAGCTGGGGCCTCTCGAGAAATCAGATTAGCATAGCCGGGCAGAGGGCATAGCGTTACCATCCTTCTGGAGCCGCAATGCCCTGAAGGTGCACTATGTGAGATTGCCGTAGGCGCCAGGATGAAGGATGACAACACCGCGCGTTTCACACGAGCCTTGAACTCCGCGCTGAATTCACGTCGTTTCATCATGCGACCTCCCTCGATAGAATACTACAGAAGGAGCTCCTTTCCATCTTAACAACTGGTCCACATTATGGGGACTGTTATACTTTTTTTCACTGTCGAACCTCTTCACTTCTGTACGCGCTTCCATTGCGCAAGAATATACAGCAATGCGCCTACATAACTTGTTCTATTGGGAGCACAAAGGCGCGCACGCCCTCCCCCGGGA
>JAGHCW010000240.1 GCA_021160245.1 bacterium
CCACGAAGTCAATCACTGCGCCGTAGGACAGACGGTCAATCAGATTGCCAATTGTGCCTCCGATGAGCATCGCAACTGCAAATGCGACGTAGCGCTTCCTCCCACCATACTTCGCCGCAAACCCAGTGAAGACAATGACCGCCACCACAGCTCCAATCGAGAGCAAAAGCGGCTTGTATTGGCTCCTATTGCCCGATAGTATCCCGAAAGCAATCCCCCTATTCGTCGTATAGACGATGTTGAGAAACCCGTCTATCGCCGTCACCCGTTCTCCTAAACCAAGCGAGGCGCGCACTGCGAGCTTGCTCCACTGGTCCAAAATAACGACAACGACCAGCGTGGACGGGAACATCCACGACGACAGAAAGTACTTCAAGAACGACTTCACAGAACAGCCAATGCTATCGTGATGCGTCTCCAAATGATGCTCCTATCAATACCAACTACGCAACTCGTCGCCTCCTGAAACGCCAGTTCAAGCCAATAGGATAGGAGGCCGCTGACGGCAGAGTGTAGCAGAACACGTAGGGCGAGGGTCAAGCGAAAAATCTCGCGCCGATTCTGTGCAGCATCTCCGGGCGCCAAGCCGGCACGCGTGGGCGTGCTTTCAGGGTCACACGCGCCAGGAAGCACCCATGTTTGACAAGACTCTTGCGAGGTATTACGTTATTGCTCAAAGTATGTTGGATAACTCACTTCTCCGTCCAGGAGGCATTGATATGCAGAATCGCAGCAGGCGGTCGTTGGCCATCTATTTTATCGTGGCATCCCTCGTCCTCGTATGCGGGATATCTGGCGCCGTCGAGATCGAGGTCGAGAATTATAGAAACTTCAACCAAGTAAACACAGTTGCCTCGTGCGGCGAGACCGTCGCGGTTGGCACAACCTGCGGCGCGCTTGTTTGGGACGGCGAGACGCTGACGGAGCTCTCAACTGACACCGGCATGAGTTTCAGCCAGACAGGCCATGTCGATATCGCGCCTGATGGCAGCGTGTGGGTAAGCGGCTGGGGATTGAGTAGATACTTCGAGGGCGAGTTCCTCAATTTCGATCAGTTCGTCGATGTATATTCTATCGCTGCAGTATCGAAAGACGAGGCGTGGGTGATAGGGATGATGTCCGGCAATTACGATTGGCTATTTCACGTCGATGCAGGAGAAGTGAGGGCAGTCGAGGTTGACATCTACCCACAAGAACTGATCATAGATGGATTCGGCAATATGTTCTCTGCGGCGCCTGGATGGATATTCATGTTTGATTTTTCTAGTGAAACGTTCATCAAGTGTCCTGACTTCCAGTTCAACCAGTATTCTCTCGCGAGAGATTCATTGGGCTTCGTTCACGCCGCTTCCGATGAGGGATTATGGCGTTTTAACGGCGACCAGTGGCAATTGATGGCCGATGGCGAGATCTGGGAGCAGCTCTCCTACGGTCCCAACGGCTTCTCTATAGCCGAAGACGGGACGCTGTGGGCATACGCGCGCGCGGGATTGCTCCGGAGGGATGCGCTGGGCAGCGAGCTCATTACTGAGGCTTGCGGCATAGGCTTGGTCTATGATCCTTACGACGAAAGCACTTGGCGAAACGGCGTGCGGGGCATTGCCTCGATGGGCGGCGCCGCTGTGGTCTTCGCAACAAGGACTGACGGATTACTCATATTTGACGGAGAGCAATTCTCACATATCGGATTTGCGGACGGTCCTCCGGATAATGTCATAGTGGGTCTAGTCGAGGACTTTCATGGACGAGATTGGGTTGCGCCCAGTCAGGCCTTTCTGGGGACGGGCTATCTCCTTAACGCATCTTGGACGTACTTCGACCCGGAGGGCGTCTTCGGGAATCGAGGCCTGCAAGCGATGTGTCTGGATACTAATGGCTTTGTTCACTTCATGGAGTACCCAGGAAGACTCATAACCTTCGATGGCGCTGAGTTCCTTGTTCAAAATGGATATGACCACGGTATTACGGACTACCTTTATGTCGAAATGGCGCCGGCCGCAGGCGGTGAAATCTGGGCGAGCTTTGACGGACGCGACTATTATGACTTCTCAGCAGTGGCGCGAATAAAGGGAGATGAATGGGAGCTCTTTCTAACCAAAAGTCTCTTCCCCGGCAGCCTCAGCTCTTCGCACTCGCGATCTCAACCGAAGACCATTGCCGACGACGATGATGACAAGGCGCCGATGATCGCCGTTGCGCCGGACAACAGCGTCTGGCTTATATTGGGCAGTCAAATAAAGAAATATGACAGTGAGAGCTGGGAAGCCGACTCTCTTCCGACGCCTATGCCCTTTACTCAATCCGATGTCCATCGTGTTGTGTTTGACATTAAGCAGCGCCTCGTCTTCTTCACAAAGGAGGGTGTTTTCCGCACTGATTTTGAGAGCTGGACGGAGCTATTCAAGGAGACAGCTCGAGAGGGTGCGATAGATACGGACGGCACGCTTTGGTTCATCACTATCGATCCGACATTCATTCACCAACTCGTCTCGATCAAACCGGACGGAGCTTTTACGACAATTGATTATCACGACGGTCTGGCTGACCAGTGCCTATCTTGCATCACGATCGATCACAACGGCGACAAGTGGGTCGGCACATGGGGCGGGCTCTCTCGCGTCGAGGACGGCGGCCCCGCACAGCAAGCGATTGAGCTCTCAACCAGTGTCAACCCAGAAGGCGTTTTGACGGTCAGCGCGAAGCTCACAAATGCCGGGAGGATCATCCCTGTCTCACTTTGGTTCGCATGTGAATTCGGAGGCTCGCTTTATTACTATCCCGATTGGGGCTCGACCCCGACGCCGCTCAATTTAACCCTCAGCGCCTCGTCCATTCAGGAGCAGGAGCTCCTAAACATGGAAGCGAGTTACCTCCCGCCGGGGGACTACACGTTTTACGGCGGCATCAGCCTGCTTGGCGGCATGGACCTGCTCATCGGCGCACGAGGCGCGAAAATCGCCGTCGCAACGTTCGACAAAGATTAGGGGAGAAAGCGCCAGGTGTTCACGTTGTTCTTCCGAATGGAGTGCGAGGCGGTCTAAGAAGTCGAATCTGAGGATTTGTGGGGGCGGGGCTTGTCTCCGCCCATCTATATATTCGGGCAGACACAACGCCAGCCCCTATATGTAGTATGCCCCGTTGCACGATCGCAGCCATCTCTGCGAAAACCGACTTATTAGACAGCCTCCAACGTCTATAGCTATCAAATTATGCCCCTTCGGGGCATTAATATCAGGAATCGCCGCCCCGTTCCCAATTCAGCATCGCAGAATAAGTCTGATGCTCGATAGAGTCTGGCGAAAGCGCTCGGATTCCGAGCTGTGATGTTCCAGATGTGAACACATCGCGCCGAATATGCATTTGGTCTGATGCAAGATTCAAAGCGACCACATAATCCGCTTTAGGCTCTATATGGGCTACAAAGGGCTTATTCAGTGCACAATCCATAGAATGGCACACGATCTGCTTGACTACTTATAGTGAAAGGGTGAGACAGAAAAAAGAAAAACACAACATTAGATATACAGGAAAGGTGGGGAAACCCGTGGGAAAAGCTGAACGAAGAAAGTCAATTGAGCCCAATTTCGGCGTGAATGTTACTCTCGATCTGGTCTCTGACGAGTTTGATGAGGACGAGCCTAGAGCGAGCCTCATGGGCGAGCCCTCAGATGATGAGCTTAAAGATCTTGAGGCGGCAGATCGAAAAGGAGAGCGCCAAATAGATGGTGAGTCTTCAGGGAGGAATGGCTTTATGCGTTACCTTGCCAGCCTGGCCAAAGAGACTTTGCTCTCGCACGGAGATGAGGTGAAGCTGGGCAAGCAAATGGCTTTTGGCCGAAAGGCAGTCCGCGAGACGGTCATGGAGAGCGCCGTCTGGATCATTCCGCTTCACAACGCCATAGATCAGCTTCGCAACGGTGAGATCACCACCCGCGAGATAGTTGACCTCGACGGGTTTGGATGCAAAGACGAGTTGGTTGACCGCAACCTAGCTATTTTAGAGCTTCTTCGGGAGTTTCATATAGAAGCGACAAGATATATACGGCTACTCAACACATATCTTCACACGATGTGCGACGAAGGCTTGCTTGAGCCCATCGCGAGTCTCAGAGAGGTCATCGCCGAATTCGGCAAGAAGATTCCGCTTCAGGATTCCTTCATTACTCAGATTGCCGACTCGGTCGTTAGTTTCTGCGCCGCAGTTGATGGCGATGGCAGCTGCGAAGGGCCGAGTATGCCGCCCTCTACCAATTTCAATGACGAGCCGGTATTCGAGGCAGACGGGGAGGCCTTCAAGGCATTTGGTCTAGGTTGGTGCAGCCTAATGCCAGTTGCCGAGAGAATAGATGACGGGCTTGGAACGTGGCGAGAAGCACAGTCCCAGGTGATCCGCTCAAACCTGCGCCTCGTGATCTGCATAGCCAAGAGCTACATGAACAGCGGCGTGCCTTTTGAGGACATTGTCCAGGAGGGCAATGTGGGCCTCATGCGCGCAACAGAGAAGTACGAGCATCAACGAGGCACGCGATTCTCAACCTATTCCGCATTCTGGATTCGCCATGCGATAATCAAAGCAATTGAGCGACAGGCAAGGACGATACGGCTTCCTGGCCACATCTTTGAGTTCTCGAATCGCATTACGACCGTGAGCGCGGCGTTTCAGCAGAATACGGGCAGAGCGCCAACAGACAGCGAGATTGCGAACATTTTAGGTGTGAGTGAACGGAAGGTCGAGCAGGTCTCGGGCTATTCGCGCTACCGCATTCTTCCGCTGCTTGCCGAGAGAAAGGACGATTGCGACCTCAGCCTCATCGACACGGTTCCCGACAAGACCTGCCTGCATCCTGAACATTACATAGAGGAGTGCGAGATCGCATCCGGCCTTGATGGCGCCCTTTCGGTTCTGACAGAGAAGGAACGGCTGATCGTTGAGCTCAGAAATGGACTCAAGGATGGCCATCCTCATTCACTGCGCGAGGTCGGCAATATATTAAGCCTCACCCGCGAGCGTATCAGACAGATCGAGAAGGCTGCCCTGGCCAAAATGCGCACCTCCGGTCTCGCCGACTCACTCGTTGCCTATATATAGAAGCTGTTACCGGACAGCTAGAGTAGCCCGTCTAACAAGCCGGGATCAACGCAGATAGCGGAATGTAGTGCGCAAATGCCCATTTGCACATTGCATTTTCCATCAAAAGGCATAGATCATACTATTCGTCGTAGGCAGTTGCTAGAGACGTCAAACGTCTCATTCCGCAATAGGGAGATGAATAATATGAGCGATGACTGGCGAGCTTCAAATAGGGTAGGGCGAATCGGTAAATCCGCAATTCATGAAATGACGAGGCTATCCAAGCAGGTTGAGGACGTCGCGTTTCTATCTTGGGCAAAACCAACCTCTGACACACCAGAGCATATCAAGCAAGCCGCTATCGGTGCGATAGAGAAGGGATTGACGGCGGGCTATTCCTCGACGTCCGGCCTGCCTCAATTGCAGCAGGCAATCGCGGAGAAGCTCAACAGCTTCAATAGGATAAACGCAGAAGCTTCGGAGATTATTGTTACGGTTGGGGCCATTGAGGGGCTGTGTGCGGCCGTGATGGCGATAATCGATCCCGGCGACGAGGTTATTCTGCCGACGCCGACCTATTCCACGCACATCCGCCAAGTCGTGATCGCCTCAGGCAAGCCAGTCCTCGTTCCTCTCGTCGAGGAAGAGGGCTTCCGCTGGGACATAGAGGCCACAAAACGAGCGATTACCCCACGGACGAAGGCCATTCTCTACTGCAGCCCGTCCAATCCGACCGGGACAGTTTTTGACGAGGCGACGCTTCGGCAGCTCTCCGAGATCGCCCTTGAGAACAATCTTATGGTCATCACGGACGAGGCTTATGAGTTCTTCACGTTCGATGGGCATCAGCATTTCAGCATCGGCTCAATCCCGGAGATGAGGCGGAACACCATCAGCTGCTTCACGTTCACGAAGACTTACGCCATGACGGGCTATCGGGTTGGCTATCTGCATGCTGAGGAGAGTTTGATCCCGCAGATCACAAAAGCTCACATTCCATTTGCGATCTGTGCCCCGGTTGTGTCCCAATACGCTGCGCTTGCGGCCATCAAAGGCGATCAGGATTGCGTAGCCAAATTCAGAGACCATTACCTTATCACCCGAGACCTGATGTGCGAGCGCCTCGACCGCCTCTCCTCGGTTTTTGCATACGTCAAACCGGGCGGCTCCTACCTGATGTTCCCCAAGATACTCGTCGACGGCGGCAAGACCGATTCGAGCCTCTTTTGCAGGAAGCTCCTGCAGGAGGCGCGAGTATCCACAACGCCCGGTATCGCGTTTGGCCCAACAGGTGAGTCACATCTTAGGCTCTCGTTCTGCGTCTCTGAGGATGAGGTGAACAAGGCGTTTGATAGGATGGAGGCGTACTTCGGATAGAGGTCCGGGCCGCAAGGGAGTGAGTCTTACAACCTCCATCAAGTCGGAATTCTGACCTGAGCCATCAATTCAAGATAGGTCTGGTTCTTTCCGCTTCTCCACATTCATCTTCGTTGTTTTGTCCTTGACGGAACACAACTAGCGCAGCCATTGTTACAGTATTGATAACTATTATCATTCATATTTTGGGTGATTGAAATGGCTGAAGAGACAGAAGTCAGAATGACGTGCCAAAGGTGCGCGATACTTGAAGCGGTGAGGGGCGTTTCGTCGCATCCGACGGCGGATGAGGTCTATGAGATGGTGCGGGAGAATCTGCCGAATGTGAGCCTCGGGACGGTTTATCGGAATCTTGAGATATTGTCCGCAAATGGGATAATTAGGAAACTTGGGCCGGAAGAGTGTAAGATGCGTTTCGACGGCAACACGAAAAAGCACTACCACGTTAGATGCCGCGTCTGCGGTCGGGTTGACGATGTTGATGTCCCGTCTTTTCTGCCGCCGAAGGCTCGCGTCCGGGGGAATGGTGAGTACAAGATAACTGGATACAGCATGGAGTTTACGGGGGTGTGCCCCCGCTGTGCTAAGCAAAAGCAGGCATAATGTTTGATTTGATATGGAACAGCTGCAAAAAGGAGGAGAGCGATGACCAATCTGAGAGGAAGCAGGACTGAGAAGAACATTTTGACGGCGTTTGCGGGCGAATCGCAGGCGCGTAACCGCTACAATTACTTCGCCAGCAACGCCAAGAAGGATGGTTTTGTTCAGATGTCGGCGATATTCGAGGAGACAGCCAATCAGGAAAAAGAGCACGCCAAGCGCCTCTTCAAGTTCCTTGAGGGCGGCGAGGTTGAGATAACCGCTGGCTTTCCGGCGGGTACTATTGGCACAACGGCTGAGAACCTGAAGGCGTCGGCTGCTGGCGAGCACTTTGAGCACACCGAGATGTATCCGGATTTTGCGAAGGTGGCTCGCGAGGAGGGGTTTGACGCGATTGCGAAGGTGTTTGAGGCGATTGCCGTGGCCGAGAAGCAGCATGAGAAGCGTTACTTGGACCTCTTGGCGAATATCGAGGCGGGGACGGTCTTCAAGAAGGATAAGCCTGTCGTTTGGCGTTGCCGCAACTGTGGGTATTTGCATGAGGGGACTGAGGCGCCGGGTCTGTGCCCGGCTTGTGCCCACCCGCAGGCGCATTTTGAGCTTTTGGGCGAGAATTGGTAGGTATTTCAACATAAATGCTTTGATGCGATGGAGGTATTGCGATGGTAGGAAAGATGCCGCTTATTGGGGACAGGTTCCCCGATATGGAGGTTCAGACAACCCACGGGATGATGAAGCTGCCCGATGCGTTTGATGGTAAATGGTTCGTGCTATTCAGCCATCCAGCGGATTTCACACCCGTTTGCACGACAGAGTTCGTTGCGTTTCAGAAGCGATTTGAGCAGTTTACGGAGCTTGGGTGCAAGCTAATCGGCCTGAGCATTGACCAGGTTTTCTCTCACATCAAGTGGGTTCAATGGATTGATGAGAACCTGGGTGTCAAGATCGAGTTCCCGGTTATCGCGGACGATCAGGGCATAGTGGCCAAATCGCTCGGGATTATCCACCCGGGCAAGGGAACTAACACGGTTCGCGCAGTGTTCATCGTTGACCCAAAGGCCACTGTCCGGGCGATGTTGTATTATCCCCAGGAGCTTGGGCGGAACATGGACGAGATCGTTCGGATGGTCAAAGGTCTTCAGGTCTGCGATGCCAATGGGGTCGGGATTCCCGCCAATTGGCCAGAAAACGAACTGGTCAAGGACCATGTGATTATACCGCCGGCGTCGGACGAGGCGACCGCAGAGAAGAGAAAAGAGCAATATGGTGATGACTGTTACGATTGGTGGTTCTGCCACAAGAAACTGTAAGGAGAGTTAAGCGATGGCTAAGATGCTTGAGGTCTATAAATGCGAGAGGTGCGGCAATATCGTCGAGATGCTCCACGGCGGCGTGGGAGAGCTCGTGTGCTGCGGCGCCCCGATGAAGCTCTATGAGGAGAACACGAGTGATGCGGCGATTGAGAAGCACGTGCCGGTCGTGGAGAAGACTGCGGCCGGTTTCAAGATAACGGTCGGGAGCGTTGCGCACCCGATGGTTGATGATCATTTCATAGAGTGGATCGAGCTTATTGCCGACGGGAAGTTGTGTCGCGAGTACCTGAAGCCGGGGGACGCGCCAGAGGCGATATTTAGTGTGGAAGCGGATAAGGTTACGGTCCGCGAGTATTGCAGTGTGCATGGACTATGGAAAAAGGAGAATCAGCTGTGATCGCTGGGAAAATTCAGAAGGCGTTTAACGAGCAGATCAAAGAAGAGTTAGAGTCGGCCTATCTTTATCTGTCGATGGTGAGCTATTTCCACTCGACAGGATTGGACGGGATGGCGCAGTGGATGCGGGCACAGGTTCAGGAGGAGCTAGTTCACGCGATGAAGTTCTTTGACTTCATCAACGAGCGCGACGGCAAGGTAGAGCTCTTGCCGATCCCGACGGATCGACAGAAAGAGTGGGCCTCTCCGCTTGAGGTTTTTCAGGCGTCATACGCGCACGAGCAGCATATCACGGGAAAGATCAACGACCTGGTCAAGCTCGCTCGGGATGAGAACGACAACGCGGCAAGCATATTCCTGCAGTGGTTTGTTACTGAGCAGGTCGAGGAAGAGGCGAATACGTCAAAGGTCGCACAAATGCTCGAGCGCATAGGGGATTCGGGTCATGGCATATTCATGATGGATCAGAAGCTCGGCGAGCGGACAACAGCCGCC
>JAGHCW010000187.1 GCA_021160245.1 bacterium
ATCTCGTGGGCGACGCGCGTGGACATCTCACCAATCGCCGCAAGCCGGTCGAGCGCTCGAATGCGGTCCTGTGTCCGATGTCTTTCTGTCGTGTTTTTTATGTATATGATGATCTGATCGACCTCGCCAGAGCGGTTGAAAAGCGGGAACGCCTCCTCCTCAAAGAATGATGGTTTCTCCCCGAGTTTTCTGGGGCAATGAAACGAGGCGGAGGATTTCTCGCCGGATAGGAAAGTGGCTTTTGCAGGGCAATCGGGGCAAGGCTGGCTGCCCCTGCCATACAGCTCAAAGCAGGTCTTGCCGATCATCTCATCAGTCGGCATATCCAAGAGGCGCCGCTCGCTTTGATTGACGTTGAGGATTTTCAGGTCCTTATCCAGCGTCATAATGCCGTCCGTAATCCCATCGAAGATCGCCTCGAGCCGCATCTTGCTCTTGAGCGTGGCGAGTTGGAGACTCATGTACTCCTTAGTTATCTGCCGATAAATTGCCAGAACAAGCAGCGTATAAACGGCTATCGGAACCGTCTCGCTCAAAACAAGAAGCGTCTGGTCCTCCCCTCCTAAGACAATCGAGTTGTACAGAATGCACGATTCCCGGAATGCCCAGAACGAGGCGGCCGCGACGATAAGCAGCGTTGACCGTCGGCCAACCATTAGCGTGTGGACGATTATTGTAATGAGCAAGATGAGGTCGAGGACGCCGAATAGCCTTGAACCCCAATGGACTGCAAATGAGCCTTGCCGGTCCTGCAGATGAAACGAGAGAAAGACCGCAAGCGATATACCGACAGCGGAGAGCAGATTATAGAGCAATATCTTCTGAAGCGCGGCCTTTCGCTTGGCGACGGGATATAGGAACGCGGTCGTAAGTATTATCAGTGCGAATAGCTCGAGAACCCGGTATAGAACAACGGAGTACTCCTCCGCCGGGATTATCTTCGTGATGACCTTGAGGCCCAGGACGGTGCACATCAGGTACTCCTGGAACATCAGCAGCATGAATGCGAGTGTGAGATAGGTGAACTCCGGCCGGCTTGTCCGCTTCCGTTCAAAGTTGACCATAACCAAGATGAGCCCGGCCAGCATGAATTGGATGAAATGTGAGAAGAAGAGGCCGCTAAGCTCAAAGAAGAAGGCTGTTATGAAGTCTTGGATCAACCCGACGATGAAAAGCAGCGTCTCGTTCATTGGCTATTTGCCTTCCCTCTTTATGGAAAGAAGCTTCTCATACAGCGAGACCGTCTGGTCGGCCATCTTATCGAGGCCAAAGGTCATCGCCCTGCTCCTTGCGGATTTCGACATACGCTCATAAAGCGCCGAATCCCCCAAGATTCGTGTTAAACACTGCGTGAGTGCCCCGACGCTCGCCTCGCACAAAAAGCCCTGCTCGCCATCCGTAAGCGCCTCACGATTGCCACCCACGTCCGTAACGACCGCCGGAAGCCCAGATGCGAGCGCCTCAACCAGCACGTTGGAGAAGCCTTCCTTAACAGACGATGACACAAAGACATCCGCCGCGCTAAACAATTCTGCCGCGTCCTCGCGGTATCCGGCAAATACAACAGCGTTGCCTAGGCCCAGCTCGTTTGCTAAGGCCACAAGCGCGTCGCGAAGCTCGCCCGATCCAAGTAGCAGCAGCCGCGCATTGGGACAACTCTCGCGCACCTCTTTCAAGGCGTGGATCAATAGCTCGGGCGATTTCTGTGGGATAAGCCTGCCGGCCGCGACGATGACCCTCTCGTCCTGGCCAATCCCAAGCTCCTGACGAAGACGCATTGAAATGCCGGGATTTGCCGCCTCCCAAAGAGATCTGGGCTTGAACAGCTCTGTATTGACGCCGTTGTAGATGACCGACATACTCTCGCCCGAAAGCCCCGTTGTGGCCATGTAATCCGATCTGACTCGCTCCGAAACGCATACCGTCGCGCTTCGGAACCGGCTGAGAAGGCGGTCTGTTCGCACTTGGCGACTGGACTTGAATTTGCCGACATTGTGAACGTTTGAGATGATGACCGGAACATTTGCCAGGCGCGCCGCGACCGTGCCAGAGATGTTGGACGCATACATGTGGGTATGCACGACGTCGATCCTCGTCTTGCGAATGAAGCGGGCGAGGCGCAGAAGATCGATGGGATGCAATCGTGAGCGAACAGGGAAGACGTGCACAGGGATACTCGCCTCCTCGAATCGCTCCGCAAGCGACCCGGCCTCCTTGACGCAGCAGACCGCCACGTCGAGGCCCCGCTTCTTCAGAAGGGGCAGGAGAGCCGCCAGCTTCGCCTCGACTCCTCCTCGTGAGAGCTGAGTTATGATGCGGAGAACGCGTATTGTCTTTGAAGATTGTTCCATGATACGGACTTTGAATAGCATATCCGCCGCAAGATTGCACGGGTTGGCTTTGCGGTCTGCAGGATTCGAGGCGGCGGTGTTGGATAATTCGGCCGAGTGGATTGACAATGCTCTGATAAAGCAGGAGTATTGGGTCTTGGGAAGATGGCAGAGAGATTAAGAGGGAATGAACGTTGGACTTCGGCGCCGAGGGACCACCTGAGCCAGAGATAAACCTGACACAACTGATCGATGTTGTGCTTCTTCTGCTCATTTTCTTTATGATCTCGACCAGCTTCGTCGCGCAGCCCGGCATAAGCATTCGACTGCCCAAAGCCCGGACTTCTGACATGCAGTCTGGCGATCAGACCAGGCTGACTCTCACTGCTACGGGCCTTGTTTTCGTTGGGGACAAGAAGGTGAGTTGGGAGTCCCTTCCCTCGCGGCTCGGAATTGAGCGCAAACGCAACGAGCAGGGATTGCTTGTGATAAAGGCGGACACGAAGGTTCAGCATGGGTCAGTCGTTCGCGCGATGGACATCGCCAAGCAAGAGGGATTTGGTAGGATCGCCATCGCCACGCGGCAGTTTTCTGCTCAGGCTGAACAGTCGAGTAAATAATCCCACCAGTGGCCAGAGGACGGCCTGTGCGAGCTCAAAAGGCTAGACCTTCTTCAACCCTCGAGCGGTACTTGTGTCGGCTTCGGCGAAACTGACGTTGATGAGCTTTGCGCCCGTGAAGTCGCAGCTGTCAAGGTGCGCCCCCTCAAATGAGCAGTTCTCGATGACCGCGTCCCTGAATATAGCGAAGTTGAGATACGCTCCATCGAGGCAAACACCAGTCATTTGGGTGGATGAAAAGTCGGTTCTGGAGAGATTCGACTTGGAGAGGTCACATTTTTTCATCTCTGCGCCTGTAAATGTTGCGCCTGCCATGTTGGCCTTTGTAGCATTGAGGTTGCGCAGATGGGTCCTTTTCATCGATATTGCAAGCAGAGATGAGCCTTGCATGTCGCAGTCAATCAATGCGGCTTTGTCGGCGATTACCCCCTTAAGATTCGCGCCTCCGAGCTCTGTGCGCCGGAGGAATGCTCCAATCAGATGAGCAGCCTTCAGGGTGGATTCGACGAATGAGACGCAAGTTAGGTTGGCGCCGTCCAGTATCGCATCTGAGATGTCGCAGAAGGAGAGCACGGCGCATTTGAGATTCGCATTCTGGAAGCAGGCTGACGCCAAATATGAGTATCTGAGGTCTGCGCCCTGCAAATTGGCGGCCGTCATGTTCACCTTTGTCATAAAAGCGCCAATGAGCCTCGCTCTTCGAAGGTTGGCATCGGGGAAGCCCGCGTGCGAGAGATTCGCGGCCGAGAGAGTTGCCCCTTCCAGGTTGCTGTTTCCAAACCTGGCGAAGGTCAAATCCGCCATCTTCAGGTCTGAATAGGCTAGGTTGCTGTTTTCGAAGCATGCCTGGACCAAGTCGGCTCGACGGAGATTCGCGCCGCGGAAATCCTGCCCGGTCAGTACCAGAGACCTCAGGCTCTTGCCCTCTTTAGCAGAGCGTTCAAGCTCTTGCTTCGTCATTTGTGTGCCGTTTTGTTCCAAAACCACTGCCTATTTCATACCTCGTGTGATTGCATTCAGGACGCATGGCGGACACGCCTCCTAATCAAATAGATAAGGTGAGAGATTCTATGGAATCATCTCGGCTTTTCAAGCATAGATGTTAAGAAGTTCTTAGAAGACACGCAATTGGAGAAAAGGGAAGAATGAAGGCGCAAAGCGGAGGCATTGCCCCAATTGCGACCGCTCTTAGCGATTGCAGCGGATGTTGAACCCATTCGATTCGTAAGGAATTCCCCCCGCCCCCCACGATTCGATGCCCTCAGAGCCTACTCGAGCCAGAGGCCTGCGACCTTGTGGTCTTGATTGAATACGACTTTAACGTCGAGCGTAGATTTCTTTAACTCGACTGTTACAAAGACGATGTCAAACTCTCCTGATTTCGCTGAGCGGGTCCTCAGTTGCCTGATAAAGGGCCCGTGAACCGCTAGTATCTTCTCCCAAGCTTTCTTGAGCTCGTCCGCCGCCCAAGCCCCGCAGATGACCATTCCCCTGGTTGATGGAGGCCCAGGTATCCCCAAGCTCGCTAGCCGGCAGCGCCTCCTTCATTTTGCTCGTAAAGGTCGCAGTGGCGTCCTCGAAATCGCCTGCCACCATCGAATCGACGAATTGAAGCGCAAGCTTGGCAAGGTCCTTCGGGGGAGAAATCGCTTGCTCATCCTGCTTGCAGGCAATTGTCAGACAGACAAAAACCAGCAGCAGCGCGGCAATCTGATATCGTTTCATGATGAATATCTCCATATATTCAGGCAGACATAGGGCCTGCCACTACATGTAGTATGCGTTGTTAGATAGTCTTATCAGTCTTGTGCAGAATGGCAGAAGCGGAGCCCTTTGTAAAACTGTTCAAAGAATCAGGATGACCAAGCCCTATGGAAGCTGCACCGGGCAACCACAATAATTCTCTTGCCTGTTTACCACTCGCCGATGTCTTGTTACTGTTCTCACATGCAGAACTCTCTGAATTATTGCAGCTCGCCAGGTGCGCTGAACCCATTGCGCAAAGCCATCGCAGGGCTGGAAAAGTCTCAGCGGAACTCACAACATGGGCATACCGCGGAGTCGATGGACTCTCAGGTGATCGCCGCCGCGTTCGCCATTTCGTGGCTTGCAGAGGATGAGGGAGCCAAATGGCCGCCTCAGATCGGGTCGATGGACGATCTACCTCAGGAACTTAGCAGCACAATGAGCCGCTTCACGGCGTTTGACGCGGTCATGGCCGAACCGAACCTCGCGCCCGCGATTGTGGCCCTAAGTCGGTTTGCGCCTCGTGAGACTTGGCTTGCCGATGACATATTAGGCTGGGTTTATGAATTTTTGAACGAGGCGAGCTCGCGACGAGGCAAGGGACAATATTATACACCGGGCTGGGTTGTGGAGCTTATCATCCGCCTTTGCAGCATCTCTCTCGACGACCCGCGCAAGGGCAGCTCGAAGCAATCTATCCTCCAAATCGACATTCTGGACCCAGCCTGCGGCTGCGGGACTTTCTTGCTCAGTGCAACGCGACTCTTGCATAATTCTCCGAGTCTTCTCCGCAGCCAACAGGGGCATCAGCCCGAGGCTTCTGCGGTGCGTGCTTTTGGTCTGGATGTTGATCCGAAGGCTCTGACGCTGGCGAAGATGAGCTTTGCTCTCTTACGCCGGAGGCTGGGGCAACAATCCGCGATCCGACCCCCAAGTCTTCATGAGCTTGATTTTCTGAACAGGTCGTTGGGTCTTCCCTTTTCCAAGCACGTTAGATCAAGCGGAGATGCCGAATCCGATCCTGCCTCATTGAGGCGCAATTGCTCCACATTCGACATGATCATTGGCAATCCACCATATCTCGGCTTTCATCATCACTCGTCGGAGTACAGACAGCGGGTCTTGAAGGATTATTCGGTCTTCAATGGCAAGGCGGACATCTTCTACTATTTCATCGAACGGGGCCTCGAGAGCCTTCGGGAAGGTGGAGTCTTGGGCTATGTGATTCCCCGCTACTGGCTAGCTGCGGACAAGGCGTCTCGGCTTCGGTCCTTCATTGCCGACGAGGCGGAGCCGCTCTTTTTGATTGACATGGACGGGATGCGCGTATTTGAGCGAGCTAGGATTCAAGTCTGCCTGCTTATCTTGCGCAAGCGCAGACCGGCCCCATCTCATTCGATGCGTGTTGTTAGGATCTCAAATCCGGGCGAGGCGCGAGAGTTGCTCTCACGGGTTAGAACCGCCAATGGTGGGCTTGGCCTAGGACGCAGTGAATTTGCAATTTCGAAGAGCTCGCTCGGAAGTACATGGATGATTATTCCCCCGAATGAGCGGGCGTTTACCTCGAGTATCGAGGCGGCGGCAGACTTGACGCTTAAGGAGATCGCATCCGTGTCGCCGGGGCTGATAACAGGCGCGGACAGGGCAGGAGAGAGGGTCGCGCACCGGAGGCGATTGTCCCAGGGCGTCTTCGTCTTGACCGAGGATGAGCTATCCAATATGCGTCTCTGCCCGAAGGAGCGTTCCGTGGTCAAGCCGTGGATAAAGAACTCTCACGTAAAGAGGTGGCATGTTAGGAGCTCTGACTTGTCCGTCCTTTACGTCGTCTCAGAGCCCGATCCAACCGAAATGCCGAATCTCGCGCGACACCTTGAGAAACACCGACGAATGCTCGAGTCGCGATATGAGATTGGCCTCTGCAAGCGCTCCTGGTGGCGGCTTATCAGGCCGCGAACGAAGGCGCAGTTCGAGAGAGAGTCGCCGAAAATAGTCGTGCCCTACAAGGCCGCGCGCAGCAGGTTCGCAGTGGACTATGGCCGGCATTATTGCAGCGCCGATGTCTATTGCATAAATCCCGGCAATGCCGTCACGCCCGAGTATCTTTGCTGCCTGCTCAATTCTAGTCTTCTGGAGTTTTACATGAGGCGAATTGCCAAGAAGATGGGCATGCTTTATGAGTATTACGCCCACACGCTGGCGAGACTGCCGATCAAGGTCGCGCCTCACGCGGTTCAGCAGGAGTTTGCGCGACTGCACAATGAGGTTGTTGGGGCCTCACGCGCATTAGAGGGGCATCGGGCGAATCAGGTAATCGAGCTTGAGAGGCAGATCAATCGGAGAGTTTTCGAGCTCTATGACATCGAGCCTGAACGATTAGCGGAGATTGACATTGTCCCTTAATATATCGGCTATTAGGTAGGGCTATCTATAGCTATAGTTAAAGCACTTTTCGGTATAGCAGCTTGCCATCCTCGTACATGTCGCCACCCAGTATGTCATTCACGACGACAACCGGCATATCCTCGACCGAGAGAAGGCGTATGGCCTCTGGCCCAAGCTCCTCGCCGTAGATGACCGTGGATGAAACGACACATCCACCAAGAAGCGCCCCAAGTCCCCCTGGCGCTGCGAAATACACCGCCTTGTGCTTGACAATCGCCCGCCTCACATCCTCCGACCGATTTCCCTTGCCTATCATCCCCTTCAGTCCCATTGAGAGCAGCAGCGGAGTGCAGAAGTCCATTCTGGAACTGGTCGTCGGGCCGGCCGAGCCTATGATCTGCCCGGGCCTGGCTTGCGTCGGGCCTACATAGTAAATTATAGAGCCCGAAAGCTCAAATGGAAGCTCCTCGCCCCTGCTGATCATCTCGAACATAAGCCTATGAGCCTGATCTCTGGCCCCAATTATCTCCCCGGTGATGAGGCATTCGTCCCCGGCCCTTAACGAGGCGATAACGTCTTGTGAGAGCGGAGTCGTCAGATTTCTTGGTTTGGAGACTTTCTTCATCTATATCACCGCCTCAGCTCGCCTGAAGGCGTGGCATTGAAGATTGACGGCAACCGGCAGCGACGCGATGTGGCACGGCCTGGCCTCGATGTGAACCGCAAGCGCGGTAACAGTGCCGCCGAACCCAAGCGGGCCAATTCCAAGTCTGTTGACGGCATCATAGAGGTTTTTCTCCAGATTCCGATAAACCAAGTCGTTATGTTCTGAGCCGAGCCGCCTGAAAAGGGCCTTTTTGGCGAGCGCGACGCATGTGTCCACAGTCCCCCCAATGCCTATACCCACCGTGATCGGGGGGCAGGGCTTTGCACCCGCCTCATCGACGCACTTTATGACCGTTTCCTTGATGCCCTCTATACCGTCCGATGGCGATAGCATGGCGATTTTGCTGACGTTGTCGCTGCCAGCGCCTTTCGGCATGAAACGAATGCGAATCGCGTCGCCCGGCGTGGATACTATATGAACAGACGGCGGAGTATTGTCGCCTGAGTTATTTCTTAAAAGTGGGTCATATACCATAGATGTCCTTAAGTAACCCTCTAAGTATCCCTTGCGCGTGCCGGCATTTAGCGCCTCGTCCAGCGTCATCCCCACGACTCTCACTTCAGAGCCAAGCTCAACGAAGAAAGTCGCCGCTCCGCAGTCCTGGCATATCGGGCGATTGCCCTGGGCCGCGATTTCCGCATTTTGGGAGATCATCTCAAGAGCCTTTCTACCAAGATAGGAGCGTTCGCGCCTCGTTGCATCAGAAATCGCGTGTAGCACGTCGTCTGGCAGATGGTAGTTGGCCTTCTGGCAGAGCGCCGCCGTTGTATCGATTATGGTCTTAGCCGCAACTTCACGCACTTTGAAAAGCCCTTCAGTGAACTCTGTCGTCTTGGACGGTCATATCGTCGATGCAGCGTTTGGTCTTCATCAGCTCGTCTTCGGCCTTGACGGATTTGAGCATCTCGACGGCGTCAAAAAGGATGGAGAGCCCCCTTTCCTCCAATCCCTGCTGACAGAAAACGAGCCCAATGCAGCGCATGTCAATCGCCTCCTGCTTTGTTGAGCCAAGCTCGCGATGTATCAGGAGGGCCTTTGTGAACTGGAAAAGGGCTCTGGACCAATCGCCCTGCGCCTCACAAATCTTGCCAATGTGCCGGATCTGCTCCGCCTGCCCTCTGGCGTCCTTGAGGTCGGCGTATATCCTGAGAGCCGACTGGAAGTAATCAAGCGGCTTAGCGAGCCGACCGCGCTCATAGTGCATGGCTCCCAATTTGCTGAGAAGCCTCGCCTCACCCCTTAGATCGCCGATTGCCCCAAACTTGCGGAGCGATTCTCTTGCCGAATGAAGGCTCTCATTGACGCGCCCTATCTCCCAAAGCAAGGTCGCTATCTCAAAGAGAGATTCTGCCTCATTCAGGGAATCATCGGAATTCTGCGCCTCGCGAAGTCTCTCCCTTGCGCTCGCAAGCGAATCAAGGAGCTCCTCGGCGCGAGTATCTGCGCTTTCGGGGGCTATCTCGCCGTTCTTGCAGTCCATCTCGACCTTTCGAAAGACCTTTTCTTGTGCGGCACTAACAAACTATAGCTTGGGGATAATAACAACCCGATTGCGAGATTCCAAATCTTGACTGTCTCTGGATGAAGCTATCTTGTTGTCGGGGCATTTCAATGATTCCCCTTGACACCATCCCGACTCTACGTAATATGCGTTTTAGTAAATCCGTGTGGATGTGCTTTGCACTCAATTGGGAAGCGTGGTGAGATTCCACCGCGGGCACGCCACTGTAATCGGGGACGAAACCCGAAGTTTTTGCCACTGGGCCATTTGTGGCTCGGGAAGGTGCTCGGGGAGTAGGTTGATCCGTAAGTCAGGAGACCTGTCCAGACGGAGAGCTTTTTTGTTCCCTCGTGACTAGGGACGAAGGTTTTCGTCTTTTTTCCACCCTAGCCGGGGAACTGGCTAGGGTTTTTTGCTTTTTTGGGAGACGCTGTGAAGTTCGTGATTCTGTCCCTTGCATTTCTCATTGCGCTTGTGATTCTTCGACCCCAATTCTGTATCGCTGAGGAGAAGGCTAAGGAAACTAAAACCGAGTCGCAGAAAAAGAGCGAGAATAAGAGCGATAAGGCGGAATCCAAGGAGGAGAATAAGGGCGGCAAGTATTCGCTTGAGAAAGAGATCGTCGTAACGGCCACGCGAGCGAAGACGGACGCCTCGAACGTCTCGGCCTTTGTTACCGTTGTCCGACCTGGTGATTTGCCGGGCAAGCCGAGTACCGCTGCTGAGATGCTTCAGGCAGTGCCCGGGCTTCGCATTGCGGGATACGGTGGAGGTATGGGTCTTGCGAGTCCAAGTATCAGGGGCTCATCGTCGAACCAGGTGCTGGTGATGATAGACGGCGTCCGGCTAAACTCCGCACGGGGTGATGGGGTGGATCTCTCGGACATTCCGGCTGAGATGATCGAGAAGATAGAGATCGTCCGAGGCGGCAGTTCGGCACTATACGGGAGCGATGCTGTCGGCGGCGTCATCAATATCATCACAAAGAGCAGCGCACAAAAGCCGACAACATCGCTGTCATTCACAGGCGGCTCATTCGACACATATCAGGGCGCGGTATCGCGGACGGAGACTCTGAACAAGTTGAACTATGGGATTTGGCTCTCGCACGGGGAGAGCAAGGGGGATTTCCCTTATGAGTTCCGCGGGGCGGAGACCAAGAGAATAAAGAACGGCGGCTACAAGACCAGCAATATGCTCTTTCGATGCGGCTATCAGTTCGCAACGGCGGCGAGCATATCGCTTCGGCACCAGTTCAACTCAGCCGACAAAAGGTCGCCTGGGAGGATAGAGTTCTCAACACCGGACGCCGAGCAGAGAAATCGGTGGAGCCTAACGAGCGTAAGCTACGATCAAAGCGACGTTTTCGCAGAGGGACTGTCGGCCTCATTGGCGGTCAATTATCGAAGCGATTTCCTCTCATTCTTTGATCCGATCTTCGTGGGGAAAGATGCATCCGGCTACACAGGCTGCAAAGTTGGCTCTGAACTGATGCTATCCGCAGTCATGCTGCCCTGTCAGATACTTACGTTCTCAGCTGGCGTTGACAACGAGGCGCAGGACAGCGTAAATAGCGGGCTTCATCGACGAACCAGCAGCAGCGTGTTTCTGCAAGACCACATATCGTTCTTCGATAACAGGATAATCTTCATTCCGGCGGCAAGATACGATCGATACTCGGACGTTGGCGATTCGTTCAATCCCAAGATCGGCGTCTGTCTGAAGCCAAATCCCTTCATCTCGCTCAAGGCGAACGCCTCAAAGAGCTTTCGAGTTCCGGGCTTTGACGATCTCTATTGGCCTCGAAGTGGGTTTGCGGAGGGGAATCCCGATCTTCGGCCGGAGAAGGGAAGGAGCTATGACGCCGGCATCGCCCTGAATTTTGACAACATTTTCAGGATCGAGGTGGCCTATTTCCTGAATCAAGTAGAGGAGCTCATCCAGTGGCAGCCGGTTAGGGGCTTCGTTTGGTCGCCGACGAACGTTGGCAAGGCCGAGATGCAGGGCTACGAGGCGACTGTGCGTATCAGGGCATTTGAGCTCTTGAGGGTGAATTTCTCGCACACCTACCTGGATGCGCGGGATATAACCGACGAGGACGACGTCAAGAAGCTGATACGGCGCCCAAGGAATAGGACAACGGCGCAGATTGCGGTCGGAACGGATTGGTTGTCCGGCACGATTCAGGCCACGCACACGGGCAAATGCTTCACAACGGTTGCGAACACGAGAACCTTACCCGCCTACACGCTCGTTGATTGCGGCGTATCGGCCAGCTTTAAGGAGTTCATCTCGTTGAGGCTGTCTGTTCAAAACGCCTTCGACAAAAGCTATCAGATGGTTCCTGACTACGCCATGCCGGGCAGGAGTTATTCGTTGACGGCCACGATGCGATTCGAGGGGAGGTGATGCGACTGATGGGCTGAGATGTGGATAATTTCTTTCCAATTGTTACTGACAACTTGTATCTTTGAACTGACAACTAACAATTAACTTCGGAGGGATTTCGATGTATAGAAGACTGCTGCTTTCATTGATCCTGCTTGTGGTTGCCTCGTCCGGTGCGATGGCACAGCAAATAGACCAGGTCGCGCTGCATTGCCCGGTCTATCTGACTTGGGAAGGCTGTGAGTGTTATGTTGCTGTCCGGAACACAACCGGGAGCGACGTAGGTGTAACGCCTGGCTTTTCTTTCGATGGTAATCATACAGTTCCATATACTCTGATAACTGTCCCGGCGCACGGGACGATTCTCTTCACCGTGGATGAGTTCCTGGACACACCAACCTGCATAAGTGGCGTGTTCGGGATTGAGCTGTCCTACGCTGGGGAGCCGGGCGCGATCATGGCGTCGGTGATCACGTTCTTTGGGAACATCTCGTTTCAGGTTCCGTTCAGGAACCCGAGCGGTGATCTCTCGCGGACCTTGCACTCCAGTCTCTATTTGGGTGGCGATTTCATCGATTATATCTTTGTGAAGAACACGACGGAGAATCAGGTAACGGTCTCGCCGATCTTCCATTGCAACGGCGCAAGCACGCCCGGGATGGACGTGAGCCTCGAAGGCTACCAGAA
>JAGHCW010000071.1 GCA_021160245.1 bacterium
CAGCCGGCCTCTTGTGCCTCGAATCGGGTATGGCGCAGCCGGAGCCGAGTATCACCATCTCGACCGATGCGGAGCTCTATCACGCTGGCGACACGATGCTCGTCGCGCTGACTTACGAGAATCCGGGACCGGACATCAGCATCGACATTCAGATCGCTTGCGTTCTGCCGGATGGCTCGCTCTACTACCACAAGGGAGGGGATATGCCGGAACCATACATAAGCGGCCTCTTGCCCTCTGGGACATTCATCCCCGGCTTTCCCGTCTTGATCCACGATTTCACCGCTGATTTCCCAACCGGCGACTACACCTGGCTGGCCGCATTCTTCGAGCCCGGCACAATGAACATGATAGGCGAACTCTCAAGCGCCTCGTGGCGCTTTGAGTAAGGACCCAACTGCTTAAGGGCGACTTGTGGAAAGCTCCTGCCGAGCTCGGTATCTGACATGCTGAGCTCGCTAGGGGCAAATCGTCTCACTCATCCTCCGGCCACGTGTCTTCGCGTGTTCTATCTGCCTTCTGCTTTCGCATCAGGATTTCTTCGAACTCCTAAGGGCGCTTGACACGTCTTGGCCATCGAGGCTAACATAATTTGAACAGATCAAGAACGCTAGGGAGAATCCATTGGTCGAGGAATTGATTCTACCGGATGACGCTGAAGTGATTGAGGAAGGCGGAGGGGCCGGTAAGGACTCGAAGAAAAAGAAGAAGTCCAAGACCCTGAAGAAGCAGAAGTCACAAGTCACCTATGAACTGACGCTGAAAGCCCGCGACCTCTACCTGTTAGTCTTCGGAGCCGCGCTTGTGGTCTTTGCCGCATTCACATTGGGCGCCG
Organism: bacterium; assembly: GCA_021160245.1. Classification (GTDB taxonomy): domain Bacteria; phylum B130-G9; class B130-G9; order B130-G9; family B130-G9; genus JAGHCW01. The sequence goes on from JAGHCW010000071.1 coordinate 836, forward strand.
TAGTTGGGCGCTACTTAGGTCCATATCAAGGTGACAAAGTGGCCGCCAAAGCGGAGCATGAAGAGCTCTTCAGAAATGGGAAGGAAAAGCAGGAGACCGCTGGCTCTCTTGAAAAAGGGAAGTCATCTCAGAAGCAGGCCCAGAAGACAGCACAAGCAACCCATACAAAGGGGACATTGGCTAAGACCGCTGCGTCTTCTTCGCCTAAGCCCTCCAACGAGAGCGCAAAGTTGAGTAGAACACCGGAATGGGCCAAAGGCGTGCCCAAGCTCAGTGATTCACGCTGGCTAAAACCTAAACAAACGACCGATCAAAAGGCAACTTCCAAGCCAAAACCCAAATCGGCCCCTGCTCAAACTCCCAAGCCCAAAGCGACGGCCAAACCAAAGCCGAAGCTGATGGCCAAGCCGAAGCCGAAATCAACTCCGAAAGCGAAGCAGACTTCGAAAGCAATGCCCAAGAAAAAGCCGGCGACTCCAGCGGCAAAAAGCCAACCGAAGGCGTACTTCGGTGTCCAGGTTGGAGCATTCAAAGTGCTGTCCAACGCTGAGGAGGAGATGCGGAAGCTGAAGAAGCAGGGATATGACGCGCGAGTCAGGCCCCCCAGCAAGGGCTCGAAGCTCTATCTTGTGATTGTCGGGCAGAAGGGCAAGAAGTCTGAGTGCCTTCAGCTTAAGAATCAGCTTCGGAAGAAGGGCTATCGAGGCGCGTGGATAGGGTCTTTCAAAGAGTCTAAATGAGCCTCCCAAAACGCCTTCCGCCCTGGTTGCGCCGCCCATCCAGATCAGCTCCTGAGATTCATCACACAAAGAGCTTGATGCGCCGGTTGCATCTGCATAGCGTTTGTGAGGAGGCGCGATGCCCGAACGTCGCGGAGTGTTTTCAGAAGGGCACGGCCACGTTCATGATTCTGGGGAACATCTGCACCCGCAATTGCTCCTTCTGCGGATGTCAAAAGGGCACGCCCAAAGCGCTGGACCACAACGAGCCGATGAATGTCGCATTGGCAGCAAAAGAGCTCTCGCTTAGGCATTGTGTCGTAACTTCGGTCACAAGAGACGATCTTCCGGACGGAGGCGCATCGCAATTCAAAGAGACAATTGATGCGATAAGGACGACGACCCCCGAGATGACGATCGAGGTCTTGACGCCTGACTTCAACGGAGACATCGAGTCCCTCAAGACGGTAATATATGCGAGACCGGACGTCTTTAATCACAACATAGAGACGGCGCCTCGGCTATACCCTAGAATCAGACCCAAGGCCGACTATCGAACATCCTTGCGCCTGCTTGCTGCAGCCAAGGAGATAGAACCCGAGATAATCACCAAATCAGGGCTGATGTTGGGGCTTTCAGAGACTTTGCCCGAAATCGAAAGCGTGCTAACAGATTTGGCCTCAGCCAACGTCGATGCCGTTACTATCGGCCAATATATGCGGCCATCACTTGAAAATGTTGCAGTTTCGGCCTATCTTGAGCCATCTTTTTATCAGCGGCTTGCAGGTATTGGTGAGGCGATTGGCATCAAGTATATAATGGCAGGGCCGCTTGTGAGAAGCTCATACAATGCGGTCGAATTGGTTGATAGGATTACCGCGGATGGCGGTTCCAGGAGGGGATGATGAGAATTAAGGCGATAATCGCGATATTGGCGGCGGTCTTCACCACAAGTCTGTGCGGGGACCTTTGCGCAACGACTTATGTGAATCGAGACTATTACATAAACAGCGTAACCCAGAATTGTGAATACCTAATAACGGATAGAACCATCTCGGATGAGGTCACGTGGGGGCCTGGAGGCCTAATCGGTGGAGACAACTGCGAGGAGAAACCTGGTGGACTGCCTTATGTTATCGAGGCGGACGTTCTGGTTGAATCGACGGCCGTACTTCACATTTTGCCCGGAACGACGGTCGCGTTCAAGGACGGTCCGACCAGTTTCGGGGTACTCGGAACACTCATCGCGGAGGGCGCCTCGTTCACGTCCTATAACGTTCCACCATTTCCGCGTGATTGGTCAGGGCTCAGGTTCTATGGACCTGACGCGGCGCACAGCAGGCTTACAGACTGCTACTTTGAGTGTGGCGGGGCAAGTTCTGCCGATGTGCTTGCACTCGTTCAATGCGAGGCTGGCGCAGATATCAAGATCGAGAACTGTCAATTCCACCGAAGCGGCCTTTACGGAATACTCATTGATGGCGCCTCGCCAACCGTCCAGGACTGCGTCTTCACGGAATGCAGCACATACCCCATTTACCAGCGCAGCCTAAATAGCTCCACCCGCTACTATGGCAACGCCTTTTATGACAACGCGCATCGCGGCATCCTTCTTGCCTCGGGCAGTTTTGATCGATCGGGCCTTCTGCCGAATCCCGGCGTCCCCTATGTCATCAGCACATTTGGGGGCGACGGATTGCTCGAGATTCCCGAGCGTGTCTCCATAGAGATCGAGGCCGGCACAATCATTAAGTTCATAAATCCCGAGGGGCGGCTTGATATTCAGGGACAGCTCATCGTAGCTGGAACACCCAGCGCTCCAGTCGTCTTCACGTCGCTTGCAGATGATCAAAGCGGCGGTGATTCCAACGGGGATGGCGACGAGACTTCCCCAGCGCCCGGGGACTTCACAGGCCTTAGGTTCATAGGGGAATCGTCTGTCACCTCTTTCCTATCCTGCTGCATCGTCTCATTCGGTGGAGAGGGCAGAGCGGGCAGCGCCTCGATATACTTAATGCCCGGAGCAGATGTGCTCTTCAATACCTGCGCTGTAGCCTACTCGGTGGAGAACGGCCTGAAAACATACGGCGCGGCGCCCGAGCTCCGCGGATGCTATTTCATGGGCAACCATATCGGACTGTTCTGCGATGCAGGGGCGGCGCCGACTCTTGATGCCTGCAATTTCATGGACAACCAAGCATACGGCATCTATAACGACGATCCCGATACGATTGTGCAGGCGCAAAAAAACTTCTTCGGGGACCCGACCGGGCCATACGATCCGGTGGATGACACCGTGACAGGCGGGCTTTACAATCCTGACGGCCACGGCGACATGGTCTCTGAAAACGTGGACTACACCGGCTTCCTCGCCTCGCAGGCGGACGGGCCAACGCTCTCTATTAGGTCGAATGTGCAGTCATATCTGCCCTACGAATACTTGAGCGTTCTGACGTCATACGTGAACTTCCACGCTGAAACCCACCTTGACATCTATGTTGCTATTCTGCTGCCCTCGGGCGATATAATCTTCTACCCGACATTCTATGATGCGCCCGTATCGACACTTGTAGTTCTTCCGGCCACGTCCGCCCTGGCTGAGTTTGAGCTCTTCGGCGTTAATGTGCCTTCCCCCATATTGACCGGTGATTACTGGATAGCAGCGGTCGGCGCCGTGCCCGGAACGCTTGATTTCACAACAAACCTCGCAATTTCACATTTCGCCATCAATTAGATGAGGAGTCCGCAGATTACGCAGATTTCGCAGATTTGATCGAAGGCGAGGGATGTCTGCTTAGAGGAAACCTGCATCATCCTCAATCTGTGTAATCTGCGTAATCTGTGGACAAGAGATATTCTCAATGAGCCTTTTTAGACGTTCTGAGAAACCCATTGGCGAATCTGGCGAGGCGCTCGCCGTCAAGTTCTTGAGCAAGAACGGCCTTGAGATATTGGAGACCAATTACTGGATACGAGGCGGCGAGATCGACATCATAGCGAGAGATGGCGATACACTTGTCTTTGCCGAGGTCAAGACTCGCTCAGACACAAGAGTGGCTCATCCGGAACGGGCTGTGAACAGAAAAAAGCAGCGGACGATAAATCGCGTCGCAGAGCATTACATGAAGAAGCACGGCCTGCTGCACAAGGTCAATGCCCGGTTCGACATAGTGGCAATTGTGAAGGATGAAAGCGGCAAACTAGTCGTCGAGAATCACTTTAAACGCGCATTCGAGGCGCCGACCTGGTCGTACTAGCGTGGTCCGGGCTATCCTCGAAGTGGAACTCCAGCGCCTCATCAATGGCCGCACGGGCCTCGTCAATCGTATCGCCGAACGAGGAGATATCGACATTCAAAGCCTGCGCTACCCAATAGCGCCCTTCACGGTAGAATACAACATCGATCCTCTGCATCTGATTTCTCAAGCCTACTTCAATCCTGAGCAATCCTTTTGCCATCGGTGTTGTAGTTATACGATCGCTCAAGCCCAGATGCGTTCGAGATTTGGTCAAAGGCCGGTTTCATGAATGCGGCTGGGTCGGCATCGAAATCATCAATCAGAATCTCTGGTATTACAAGATGATCTCTCTCAATTGGTCTTTCATTGCCACCTCGATCCAACCCCGCAAGCATTTTCCGTCCGCGTACGCCAAGCAAACTCAACATAACCAACACGGGCGGCTGCAGATTTATCCTCTTCTGGAATGCCAGATACTTCTGTATAGCATCGATTAGGCTTCTCTCCAATGGCGTCAGATAAATCTCATCCCTATTCAGAGGCATTGCCTTGACAGCCTCGATGGCTCCGCTTCTAAAGGCAAGCACATATGTGTCCACCTCCTTCCGACCACTATATCCTGCGTACCTCAGGAATCCGTCGAAGTTGTATGTCTCCGAGCCTCCGGAGGATCCTATTGGTGATAGAACTTCCCAGAGCATCTTAGCGAACGAAGCTGGGTCGAAAGAGATCGAGGGATCAAACGCAGTGAGCGGCAAGAGATGAAGAACGACTTTCCCTCCATCAGGTAGCGCGAGTGGCGCTTCGCCTGAAATGATATTGCTTATCCGCTCAACTCGAAAGCTCCTAATCCGCTCTCGGGTCGTCTCGGATTGGATAAAGGCTGCTCTAACCTCTTGAATATCGAGAGGCTGTTTGCCGCCGGAATTTCTCGCGTAGAATCTCATGGATTGCGATCCGTGCTGAACGGCATGGGGTTTGATCCAGCTTACAGGGATTCGTATGGCGATGGCCGAATTACCATTCTCAAGCTGCACTGCGAAGATTGTGAAGCCCGGTATGCGCGGCTTCACACTGCTATGCAGCAGATTGTCAAGGCGCTGAATCTCATCATCCACGTTGATGTCGCCCAAACCAACGAGCTCGACAGGTACGCCGTCTTTCTCTTTGATTCCATAGATGATGTGCCCACCAGCGGCGTTGGCAAATGAGGAGACATCACCCAGAAACTCCTTCTTGTCCTTGTTCTTGTCCTCCTTCTTGTTCTTGTCCTTGTCAATCTTGCCGGGAAGCTTTTCCTTATACTCAATGGTCTTGGTCTCAACGATCTCCTCATCTATGTAGTATTGAAGATCGGCCTCCGTTATCTCATCCAACGGCTTATTAAGCGGCATGTATTTCATCCTCCAATCGCGATCTACGCGAAAAAGCGCATATCTCTTATGTTGTCATCTTATTCTACAGAGTTACCATCATTAAGTGTGTAAATACAAGTTAAGCGGCCTTTGTTGTTTTGTCAATCTGTTTTTCTTTGCCATCGATATAGACGGCGCCGTCAAAGACCCGTTTGATGAGTTCAGATGCCTTTAGTCGTCTAAACCTCCTTTCTGCTATCATCAGCATTTTCCACAGAACTGCGGTCGCGTTCTCGACTTTCTTGAAGCGTTTGGCGGCATTAGTTCGCAACCGCACGCTCGCGAACGGCGATTCGACGGGATTGGTCGTCCGAATGTGCCTCCAGTGCTCTTCAGGATAATTGAAGAACGTTATCATCTGCTCCCAATCTCGGTCCAGCACCGAGGCTACCCGTTCCTGAGCACGCTCCCGACACCAGCTCTGGAATCTCGCTTTCTCGCGCTCTGCCTCCGCTTTAGACGAGGCGTAAACGACCTTTCGCAGACGCAACTTCGCCTCCTCCTGGCTCTTCTTCGCAACTTGTCCAAGACGTTACGCATCTTGTGGTTCCAACAGCGTTGCTCCCGCGACTCGGGATAGATGTTCCGCAGGCCGCCCCAAATGCCCAGGTGGCCGTCCCCGATGACCAGACGAGGCGCATTCATGCCGCGTTTCTTCAGGTCCCTTAAAAACGAAGACCAACTCTCTATCGACTCACGATGTCCCGGCTGGACGGCCACGACCACTTTGCGGCCATCGCTGAGGCCCGCGATCGCGACGAGAACCGCCGCCTTCTCCTTCTCCAAGCCAGCCTTCACATAAATCCCGTCAACCCAGAGATACACCACCTCAAGGGCATCC
>JAGHCW010000084.1 GCA_021160245.1 bacterium
CGTTGTCCATCGAGAGGTTGTAAGATTCCAGCTTTCGCTCATCAATCGTGACGTTGATCTCCCGCTGAAGTCCACCCATCACAAACGCTATGGCGACGCCTTGGAGTCGCTCCAGGGAAGGAGACATGACGTCCTCAAGATACTCGCGAAGCTCCATCGTGTTCTCCATGCCGGTTATGCCGAACACGAGAACGGGCTGGTCGTTGGGATCATACTTCATAATGAGCGGATCGTCCGCGTCATCAGGCATATAGGCCGTTACCATGCCCACACGGTCGCGGACATCCTGCGCGGCAAAGTCCAGGTTCGCGTCCCAGTTGAACTCCACCATGACCATCGACTTGCCCTCACTGGAAGTCGAGAAAACCCGCTTGACGTTCTCGGCCCGGCTGACCGCCTCCTCAACGTTCTTGGTGATGGTCTCCTCGATCTCCTCCGAGGCGACGCCCTCATAAGTCGTCATGACAACAACTAGCGGGTAGTCGATGTCCGGCAGCAGGTCCAGCCCAATCTGAAAGTAGGCCACAGCGCCGAACAGCACGATGATGAGAATGAACATCGTGGTGGCGACCGGTCTATCGACCGAAAAATTGGCCAGCTTCATTTGCCCGCGCCTCCAGGCCGGACAATAGTAACCTCCTGGCCATCTGAAAGCGCCCAGTTGCCCTCGACTATGACGAGTTCATCGGGCTTCACGCCGGAGAGTATCTCAACATTGCCGTTATCCGAGGCGCCAGTTTTGATCTCTCTCTGCTTTGCGTGGGCATTCTCCACAACGTAGAGCAATCGCTTGCCCTTGACCGTAACGAGCGCCTCGTCGGGCACGATGATGGCGTCAGGTTTGAGGCCGGTAATCAGCGCGATGCGGGCGAACATCCCCGAATTGAGGAAGTAGTCAGTGTCCGAGTTCTCGATCTCAACCTGGACGTTAAAGGATCTGCTCCCGGCATCCACACGCGGATTGACAGTGATAACCTTCCCCGTAAATGTCATGCCGGGGAAAGCATCGACCGAGACCCGCACATCCTGGCCGACGCCGGCCTTTCCGGACTGCTCCTCCGGGACGCCGACATCTACCTTGACCGTTGAGAGGTCCATCAGCCAAACAAGAGGCGGGCCGCCAGCGGCCACAAACTCGCCCTCGTTCGCCATCTTGCCGACCACGACGCCGGCGAACGGAGCGCGGATGACGCTGTCGGAAAGCCTTTGCCTCGCCGAGTCGGAGCGAGCGGCTGCCTGCGCAAGGCCTGCTCTTGCGAGCTTCAGCTTCTCCTCTGCAACACGCTTCGCCGTGTCAATGTCTTCATAGCTCTGCTCGGATACAACGCTCTGCTTGTGCAGCTTTGCGAAGCGCTCAAAGTCGCGATTCGCCTTCTCTAGGGAGACCTTTGCGACTGAGACCGATGCTTTAGCGTTCTTTTCCGCCGCCTCGCTCTCTCGAACCGCGAGCTCAAAATCGGTCTGCTCAAGGACGATGAGCGCATCGCCTTTGTCAACTTTATCGCCCTCGTCAACATTGATCTTTTCAATACGGCCAGGGACCTTCGTCCCCAGCTTGGTCTCTTGCGCCGCCTTTAACGTGCCGGTAACGTGTATCGTCGTCCGAATCTCGCCCAGCCGGGCCGGCTCAACCATCACCTCAACCCGCGCCGCGTTGTTGTGGTTGGCGCCGTTCTGGTTGGCCGCGTCCTTTCCGCAACCCAGACCAATCATCATAAACAATGAGATACATAAGACCGGCAGACATCTAATCACATTCTTCCCCAAGTTCCCCCTATTTGATAAGATTGTTTCCACTCCAAGTTGACGCCTCGAATTGACATAAACCATCAGTTGTCTCCCGCGCCGCCCTAATCGCAAAGTCTATCCCGTTGTCCACCCTCCCGTCGATGATTCTCTTGATAAGTCATCAATCTGATTACTGGGGGACGAAGGCAACTATTGATCGTTTTGGAATCAGCCATAGAATACTCCTCTTTGGTTGGTAACTGTGGGGGCCGGATCGGTTCGCAGATCATTCGAAACCTCGTCCTTCGCCGGCCTCTTCATAGGTCACGCCATCACGGATGTGATAGATGCGCTTGAAGGTTGGAATGATTTTTTCATCGTGGGTGACAACTATGATCGCGGTTTCAAATTTGCGCGCCATATCATTCAAAATACGGATCACCGCTAATGCGCGTTCGCTATCAAGCGGTGCGGTAGGTTCATCGGCGAGAATGACCGGTGGGCGATTGACCAGGCCCCGGGCGATGGCCACCCTTTGCTGTTCTCCTCCCGAAAGTTGCGAAGGCATGGCCTTGGCGCGATGGTCCACGTCAAGCGATTGCAGCAGCTTGACCGCCTGCTTGCGAGAGTCGGCGTTGGGCTTCCCTGCCAGCATGGGCAGCAGGGCGACGTTGTCGGTCACGTCTAAGAAGGGGATGAGATACGGAGCCTGAAAGATGAAGCCAATTTTGTCGCGACGTAGTGCGCGCAAGTCTCTGACCTTCCAAGCGTTGCTGTAAATCACCTCGTCGCCAATGGTCATGCGCCCGGCGGTGGGCTCGATGACCGCGCCCAAACACTTAAGCAGAGAGCTCTTGCCGGACCCTGATGGCCCGATCAGGCCGACAACCTCACCCGGGGCCACCAGCATATCCACTTTCTTCAAGGCATCGACGGCGGTGTCGCCACTGCCATAGCGTTTCCGCAAACCTTCGATATGAATACCTTTGCTGCTCATGTCAACCTCCTATGGCCTCGGCCGGGTCCACCTTGAGGGCGGCATGAATGGCGATAATACTTGATAGCACGCAGATCATCAGCACGGCGACGAACCCGCGCACGGAATCGAGCGGCTCAAGTAGCACATATTTTGGGAAAATCGGCGCCATCAACAGGGTAGCGGTGATCTTGCCTACCACGAAGCCGATCGCCCCTAGGGCGATGGCCTGTTGCATGATCAAACCGACAATGGTGCGATTCTTGGTGCCAATCAGTTTGAGCACCGCGATCTCACGGATCTTGCCGAGGGTCAGGGTGTAGATGATGAAGGCGACAATGGCCGCGCTAACAATCGATAGGATCACCAGGAACATGGCGATCTGTTTTGACGAGGTGGCGATCAGCTTACCGATGAGGATCTCCTCCATCTGGCTGCGGGTGTAGACCGTCAAACGCTTCCAGCGGCGAATCGATTCCGCCACCTCGTCCGCATCACGACCCGCTTCAATCTGGACCAGAACCGCGTTGATGTAAGAGTTGGTGCTTTGCGAAGCGATGACTGCATCGAGTAAACCCGGAACCTGTGGTCGATTGAACGCCGGGTTTGAGGCGGTGCGGCGACGCTGCTGTCGGATGGCATCGTTGTCCTTGAGAAACTGGGCTTCCTGGGCATCCTTGAGCGGAATGAATATGATTGGATCGCCTCCAGAAGAGACCATCCGCCGTGTCAGGCCCACCACCGTGTAACTGTTGCGGCGTATCTGGAGACAATCGCCGAGCTTGAAGCCGCTGGCGATGTCGGCTACCGCCTCGTAATGGCTACGGGTGATCTGACGGCCGGCGACGAGATACGGCGGCCAGCCGGGTGTGCCAGGCCCGCCCGCAGTAACACCTGTGACCATCGTCCGCACGTCACGCTCGCCATGGCGCACCTGCATGGTGAGATACGTGACGTTGGCCGTCCGCGCCACCCCCGGCATGCTGCGAATGCCGCGCCAACCATCGTCGTAGATACTTGAAGGCTCGGCATAGGGACCGAGGGTGTCTTTTTGCACCACCCAGAGATCGGCGCCGCTGTTGTCGAGCAAAGCCTTGCCATCATCCACCATACCTCGGTAGATGCCCGCCATGGAGAGGGTCACGCCGATCAGCAGCCCAAGACCAACGCCGGTAAAGACGAACTTGCCCCAGGCGTGCATGATGTCGCGACCGGCCAGGCTGATCATCGCCTGACTCCTGGGATCTGTTCAACTACTTGAATGCGGCTGCGCGCATTCAAGGCTTTTGCGCTATAGACGACCACCTGGTCGCCGGTCTTCAGCCCTTCACGGACCTGCACCAGACCGTCCAAATCGGTGGTACCCAGAGTGACCTGTGTGAAGTGCAGGTCGCCATTCTTGACCTGCCACACGCCCAATTTGCCATCGATGCGCTGGATGGCGGCATTGGGGAGGACCGGTCCGGCCGGAAGTGCTGGTAAAGCAACGGTGACTTCGGCCAGCTCACCGATGGGCGGTAGCGGCTCGGGCAGGTGATCGAATACCACCTTGGCCAGCACTTCCTCGGTCACTGCGTCGGCCAATGGCTCCATCCACAACACACGACCGGTCTCTAACTCACCCGTTTGTGAACGCAATACGATCTGAGCCGGCAGATTGGCGGCAAGCCCACGCGCATGGATTTGATCGAAGCGTACATTGACCCACAAACTCTCTGGGTCGATCAAACTCACCACCGTCTGGCCTGCCATAATCGTGGTCCCCGGATCGGCGTCGCGCGCAACAACCAGACCGTCAGCTGGAGCGATCAGCCGCAAATTGTTGTGTTGCGCAACCAAGGCCTCGCGCTCGGCCAAGACGCGGGCGAATTCGCCGCGCGCTGCGTTCAGACCTGCCTCGGCGACCTGCGTCTCGTATCGTTTGGTAGCGACCACCTCCTCACTAGAGGAGCGCATCTCCAACAACTGCTCGTAACGTTGCTCTTGTGTTAGGGCATAGGTTTGGCGTGCCTGTGCCTCGTCTAATTGTGCATTTGCCCGTTTCAGGGCGGCGTCCTGGGCGCGGATACGTTCGTCAAGATCAACGGGGTCCATTTCGCCCAACACCTGGCCCGCTTTGACCCGATCTCCCACATGGACGTCCAGTCTTTTGACACGTCCGGCGAAGGTTGGACCGATTTTGTAGGTGTATCGAGCCTCGACAGTGCCGATGCCGAATAGCGCTGGTGAAATGGATGTGTTCTCAACGGTAGCCAAGGTCACGGGCACTGGCGCAAGGGGCCCAGAGCGCAGGGCAACATAGACAAAAAGCGCCAGCAAGGGGATGAGTACAGCAAGCATGGCCAGGGTGCTCTTTCGCACACGTAGCTTTCTCACGACCTGATGCCTAGTCGATAAGCTATAACGTCCAATAAGCGCCACGGCATTTGAACACACACCCGTGGTTGGGTCAAGGCAGCGGGAGCGCCTCCCTCGTCAACGTTCACCTTCTCGACGCGGCCAGGGACCTTCGTCCCCAGCTTGGTCTCTTGCGCCGCCTTTAACGTGCCGGTAACGTGAATCGTCGTCCGAATCTCGCCCAGCCGGGCCGGCTCAACCTTCACCTCAACCCGCGCCGCGTTGTTGTGGTTGGCGCCGTTCTGGTTGGCCGCGTCCTTTCCGCAACCCAGACCAATCATCATAAACAATGAGATACATAAAACCGGCAGACATCTAATCACATTCTTCAAGTTTCTTCTAAGGTAATTAACAGAGCCCATGACTCACAACTTCCAGGTCTCCGCACGCCGGTCTGCTTAAGGACTCTATTGGTGCTGCTTCGTAGTTTTCCGTCTGCGTGTGAAAAGATCATAGATGATTGGCAACATGAAGACGCTCAGGACGCCGGAGACGAGTATGCCACCGGCCGAGGCGATTCCGATCCCATTTCTCATCTCCGCCCCTATCCCAGTTCCAAACGCCATCGGCAACATTCCCAAGACCGCGGCCAACGTAATCATGACGATAGGTCTGAAGCGTTCGCACGCTGCGGTAATCATCGCCTTGTGTCGCGGGACACCCTCCTTAAGGTGAACGTTGAATTGGTCTATGATCAAGATGGCGTTATTGACCACGATGCCAATGAGCATAACGCCGCCGACGAGAACGAACATCTCAATGCTCTTCCCAGTTATGAACAGGGCCCAAATTATCCCAATTATGGTAAGTGGAAGCGTCACGAGTATTATAATGGGCTGCTTGAATGACTCCAAGATTGCGGACAAAGTGAGAATCACTAGCATGGCTGCGATGATGGCGGCTTCGGCCAGTCCTGCCTGACCCTCGGCCATGACTTCATACATGCCAGCGAATGTGTAGTTATACCCCGGAGGAATGATATTCGCATCGTCAATTTTCCCACTTATCTGGCTCACGGCTGTGCCCATGGGTTTCCCGGGCAGGAGGTTAGCAAACACCTTCGACACACGTCGCTTGTCCTTGCGCGTGATCTGGACTGGGGAGAGGTCCTCCTCTATCCGGCCCAAGCTTGTCAGAAGCAACGGATGTCCGGGAACCCCGGGAAAAAGAAACTGTTGAACCTGCTCCTTTCCCTCCTCCTTCTCAAGTTCCACTACGATATCGTAATTCCTTGCTCCCCGCTTGAATGTGCCGGCGGTAAGGCCCTCGAGATTCGCTCTCATAGTCATCCCCAGGGATGTGGCCGGAAAGCCAATATCGGACATCACCGCTCGTTTGGGTCTTATGCGAAGCTCCGGTTTGCCTGCCCGGACGGTCGTATCCACATCAGTCAACCCGTTGATTTGGTTGGACAGCCCTTTAATCTTCAGAGCCAAGTCGTCAAGTGTCTCGAGGTTCTCTCCGGCAATCTCAAGCTCTATGTCGGACGATTGACCGCCGACGGGCGATGGTATCGATAACGATACGATGCAGTCCGGCATCTCGGCCAATCTAGTCCGGACCTCCTCCATTAGCTCCCCAATGCTAATTTCTCGCTCATCTTTGTCGCTGAACTTAAGCAGTATCTGAGCTAGATAAACGCCCTCGCTCGCCTGGCCCATGACGCCCTCCACCTTGCCAATCGTGCTCAATGAATGGCGCACCTCGGGAAGGTCCTTCAGCAGTTCCTCAGCCTGACGCAGTTGCAGCGTCGTCCTGCCAAGATCGTTGGAGGTGGGAAACTCGAGCTTGACACTAATCTGGCCTCGGTCCGCGTGAGGAAAGAAGTCCATTCCCAGGCCCGGAATCATGGATAGAGAGTGCAGAAGAACGAGTGCAACAACCACCAGAAATGATATCGCCGCCCATCTCCGCCGCTCAGTGAATGTCAGCAATGCGCGATAGATATTAATGACTCGCACGAATCCCTTGTTCCAACCTCCTTCCATCTTCGCGAGCAAGGATTGGGATGAGGACTTCTTGGCCCGCAAAATTATGGAGCATAGAAGCGGGGTGAGCGTGAACGAAATGAGCAACGACACAGCCGTCATAATCAACATCGTGATCGCAAAGAACTTGATGAAAATGCCCATCATGCCGCCCATAATCGCTATCGGGAAGAGTACGACGATATTGGTGCCAGCGCTGGCGAGAACCGCTATAAAAGCCGTGTTTGCTCCAACATAAGATGACTTCTTCACGTCGCCCGTCTCATCGAGGCGCTTGACAATCGCCTCAAGCACAACTATGGAGTTTGCGACCAGTATCCCCACTGACATTCCGATGGCCATTAGGGTAGGCGCGTTGAGCGTATAGCCAAACATCTGCATGAAAAACAGCCCAATTACGATCGTAAGCGGCATCGTAATCGAGACGACCAGCAAGGCACGGAGATTGTACAGGAATAGGAACAGGATAAGGGCGGTTAGAAGAATGCCCTGGCCAACGTTGAGCCATGCGCTATCCACCATTGATTCAATGAAACGGCCATCGTCTGTAACCCATACCAGCTCCATCCCGGCCGGCAGATCTTGCTTGAGCTTATCCATCGCCTCACGCACCATATTCACAACGCGGACCGCGTTGGCGTCAGCCTTCTTAACCACCTTGATCGCTACACAGGGCCGACCGTCTATGTCTGCTTTTTGTCGAAGCTCCTCTGTGGTCATGTGGACCCGCCCGAGGTCCTTGATGTAGCAGCGCTGGCCCTCTTTGCCTGCGACCTCCAGCTCGCCAATATCCCCGACTCGGCTATAATCCGCGTCGAATTTCACCGCATACTCAATGCCCTTTTCTCTGATCCGGCCCGAAGGGATTAACCGAATTCCTTGCTGAATAGCGCCCACTACGTCCATGCTAGAAAGCCCACGGGCAGCGAGCTTCCTCCGGTCCAGTGAGACGTGAACCTCCCGCTCGGCGCCGCCAATTAACTGGACGTCCGCCACGCCGGGAAGCACCGTGATCCGGTCTCGAAGGGTGTTGTCTGCGTAGTCATAGAGCTCGTCGATTGGGGCGGCGCCCGTCAGTGCTAAACTGATGATTGGCGCCGCACTCACGTCGAACTTCAGTATCTTGGGGTCCTCGACGCCCTCAGGAAAATCGGACTTGATTAGGTCCAGCTTCTCGCGCACATCCGTGGCAGCTATGTCCACATCAACATCCAGATGAAACTCCAAAAACGTCTGGCAAACATTCTCCATGCAGGCCGAATTGACGTGCTTGAGGCCGTCGATTGTCACCATCTTGTCCTCGATCCTCTTGGCGACATCGGTCTCAATCTGCTTTGGACTTGCGCCGGGATAGGCCGTGGCGATCGTGATGAAAGGCACATCGACCTTGGGCATTAGCTCGATATTCATCTTCCTATAGCTATTGATGCCCAAGAGGGACAAAGCGATTATGAGGCAGCCCATTGCGATGGGCCTTCGGACTGACGCGTTGGACAGAAACATCAATTGCCCTCCGCAAGAACTTTGACCGGCGACCCATCACTCAGGAAGCTCTGGCCTTGAACTACGACGGGCGTGCCCTCAGTCAACGAGCAGTTCTTCAGAAGAACGTACCCGTCAGTCTGAAGACCCGTTTCCACCTTGACCGAGCGAGCCATTTCTTGCCCGATAACAAAGATAACATCGTTGTCGCCTCTATGCTGAACGGCCTGCAAAGGCACGCCCAGCCCCTCAATTCGCTCAAGAACTGTGCTTATATCGGCCATCGCGCCCGGCACGACACCCGCCGGTGGGTTCACCATCGAGCATTTCACCTCAAACGTGCGAAGCCTGAGATCGACCGTCGGGCTTCTGTAGGATACTTTGTAATGCCCTACGTCTCTCTCACCGACCCGGATGCTCATCACCGTCTCCCCCGGACGAACATCTGCGTAAAACTGGTCCGGCAGAAACGCGGAGGCCTCGATGACCGAGGTATCCTCGATGCGCAGCACAGGCTTGCCCTTCTCCGGCATTTCTCCGACCTCGTAGTATTTCTTGCTCACTGTGCCATCTATAGGAGCATAAGCAAGAGAGTCGCTGAGGTTCTTTTCTGCGATGCTGAGTGCTATTTCGGCCTGCCGCACACGCTCCTTTTGGAGATCCACGAGGCTTTCTGAATGTTTGTGGGCGGCCTTTATCTGCTTATGCAGGCTTTGAACTTTCTCGAAGGCGTCAGATGAGACGGTGTTGCTCTTGTGTAGTCTCTCGTAGCGTAGGAGGTCGCGATCGGCCTTCTCCAACTGAGCGTCAACCTGCTCAAGACCCGCCTGAGCCTCCCGCACCGAGCACCTAGCCACTGCCAGGCCCTGACGTCGAACATCAACCGCATGCCGCAGATTCAGAGAATCGACCTGAAAGAGCTTTGTCTTACCGGCCACAACAAAGTCGCCTTCATCAACGAAAATCGCATCGATTGTGCCCCCGACCCGTGCCGAGACATTGGCGACGTTCTTGGCCTCCAGGTTGCCCTGCACGACGACCCGCCTCTCGAATGTCCGTTTGGAAATGGGGGTCTGGACGACTCGCACGCGAGATTGCTTAAGCGCATCGTTCTCGCCGGCGTTGCTTTCCGAATCAGAACTACAACTGATAGCTGCAAAACACACGCAACAGAGTGCAGCCAAAGCAAGGACAATGGCCCCATGACGACGGACATTCAAAAACGACATCTCCTTCATTCCCCTCTTTTCGCGGCATAGCTCAACGTACAACCTACTGATCACTGTCCTCTCCTCCGCTTGTATCTGCAAACGCCCGGTCATCAATCCGACTGCCCATCGACCGAAACAGCCGAGCGACCGCAACATCATGGTGGTAGAGCGCAAAATAATAGTTCATTCTCGCGTTGGCCAAGAGAACCTCGGCGTCCAAGACCTCTGTTATAGTCGCAATACTTTGCGCATAGCGCTCGTCGCTCATCCGGACGTTCTCCGTTGCCTGCTCAATAGCACGCCTCGTCACCGATATGAGCTTTCGCGCTTCATCTACTGAAAGGTATGACTGCTTAACTTCAAGCAGCACGCCATCCTCGACGAGGCTCGCTCGATGCCGGGCCTCATTGGTCTTGGCGCGAGCGTAGTCAAGATCGAACTTCTGCTTGCCCCATTGCCAAATATCCCAGCTCGCAACAAGGGAAACCTGCCAGTCCTCGTCGCGGTCCCAGCTCAAGGGCTTCTTGGTCAAGTTCTTCGCATAGACGCCGCTAATCTGCGGAAAAAAGGCGCTGCGAGTAGCCTTTTCCGAGAACGAGGCGACATCGATTGATTTTCGCATAACCATAAGCTCGGGCCGCTCGCTCAAGGCCGTCTCCATACAGTCCGAAAGCGACATCTCAAACGGCATCGACAGGTGCGTCTCAAAAAGCTCAACGGGTTCCGAGATATCCCGGCCGAGAGCGTTGTTGAAGGCTGCTTTCGTGGTCTCCACGGCATTCTGGGCCTTGATCACGCCCTGTTCGGCCTCGGCAAGTCGAACGTCCGCTTGGAGTAGGTCAACTTTCGCAACAACCCCTGCCTTATAGAAACTCTCGGCAGTCTTGCGATGCGCTGCCATCGACTCCTTGGTCAATCTAGCGACGCCCAGAAGCTGTTGCGCCTGAAGAACTGAGTAATAGGCCTGCGCCGCGCCTAGCGTAACGTCCTGCTTCGCGCCCTCAAGCTGCTCCTGGGCAATGCCGACGCCGCCCGCGGCCTGTTTGCGCGAATAATAAATAGCGCCGCCCATGAACAACGGCTGAACGACCTGGAGCCCAACCGAATACTGATACTTCCGCATCACCGGCGAAGTCATCGTCTGTGAGCCCGTCCCAAGGTCGAATGACATCGTCTGATAGCGGTCGTGGTCGAGTCGAGTATAATTGCCGCTCAACGAGCCAGTCGGCAGAAAAGCCGTCGTCGATGATTTGCGCCGAGACTCTGCCGCGGCAAGCGAGGCCTTTGCCTGGTTAATAGCGGAATGATTCGCAAGCGCCTCGTCAATGCTCTGCTTGAGCGTCAGAGGTTCTGAAGCGGCGGCAAAATTCGATAGGCCGAAACAGCCCGCGAAAATAACTGCTGCAACAACCAGCGCTCGGTTCATATTTCTCCTTACGATCATCCTCGCCTCCCAAATCCATCCAAGAATCGCTCGACAACAACTGGCGCGAAGGAAACCAAATCCGTCTTCTCACCAGACCTAAACCACATAAAGAGATATGAAAGACACATCAGGCGAAAGACGATCGCCTGTTCCGTGGCGTCGATGTCACGCGTAACCCCAGACGCCTTTGCATCCTCAATAACAGGAACAAGCAACGCAAGCGGCAGCATCCCACTTTCCTGAAGACGCTTGTGCAACCTCTCTTTCACGGCCCAGGCGAAACCACCTATCTCCTGCCAAAACTTCAGAACTGCCTCTTTTTTCTTCAGGACATACCCGAAATAGGCGCTGGCAAACGCCTGAAGCTTCTCCCCGGGGCCAACAACCTGAGACATCGCATCCCGCGCGAGCCCATTGAGGTCGGCCAATTCCGCCTCAATGACCGCAAAATAGATGTCCTCTTTGTTCTCAAAGAAATTGTAAAGCGTGCTAACAGAAAACTCCGACGCCTCAGCGATGTCGTGAAGGGACGTCTCCTCGTAATCTCTAGAAACGAACAGCTTTGACGCTGCCTCGACTATTTCCTGCTTTCGCCAAGCGGCTTCCCTCTCTCTTCTGGAGAGCTTCTGTGTATCAGATGTTTCGCTCATCTTTTAAGTCCTCATG
Source organism: bacterium (assembly GCA_021160245.1). Taxonomy (GTDB): domain Bacteria; phylum B130-G9; class B130-G9; order B130-G9; family B130-G9; genus JAGHCW01. Next base: position 11,875 of record JAGHCW010000084.1, read on the forward strand.
CATCGTGCATAATCTCGCTTTAGATTATGAGCATCATTCATAATTTCTAAACATCAATAGAAACTATATAACATAGCAGCAAAACCTGCAATGTGATTACAATTACTATGTAAGCATAACAGATGAATAACCGCCGGGGTTCCAAATGCCTGGTTGACTTCAGGATTGCCATAGGTCCCCACTCACGGCTTAGCTTTGGCAAGGCCTAGAATGGATAGCAGTCTTTGATCAGACTGATGTGGACGTTGGTCAACTCAATCAATATAAGCAAGAGAATCACACCCAACACCACATATCGCCTCGCCCTCGCCGGCAGAAGGCGCGACAGGCCATACGCCCAAATCGCTGCTATTCCGAAGCCGACTGGCAGGAGGTAGCGACCGTTAAATGCTCGGAACTTCCCGACCTTAATCGAGCCTTGGGCTATCTGCATGAAGACGCTGAAGGTGTGGATAGCCACCGCATAGAAGAGAAACCACAATTTCCGGGCAGTATCGGAGCCAACACCGTCTCCGCGCCCCCGGATTCCAGCGAGATTGGCCCTTACTATGCCGGGGATGGCGAGTCCAAGCAAAGATACACTGAGCACGTAGCCAACAAGCGTCGGCACATAGTTTGTATGGCTCGCGATCCGAATGAACCAGCCGACCGATATCCAGCCCAGGAAATGCTCGGATGTGATGATCTCCCAATATCCCATCATGACCGGCCAAGCCTTGTCCGGAGCGAAGGTCGTTCCCGTGATGATCGGTCCTCCGAACATCGAGTAGTTTCTCAAAAACCACCAGCCCGAGATGGCGAGCGTGCAGAAAACAAAGACAGAGGCGAACATCAAGACTCTCCTCAATGCCCTAAAACTCAGGCCCATTTCCTTCAACAGAATGAATAGAAACACCAGGGGAATCGCCGTCACGAAGAGGAGTTTGGAAAGAAGCCCCGCTCCGACAATAGCGCCCAATGCAGCGATCCTCCCAACCGAAAGAGGCGCATCGCGCCATCTAACAAGGAGGCACAATAAAGCTGTGTAAAGAAAGATCAGCAAGTGATCATTGTTGACACACGCCTGGTCGAACGAGAACACGGGCGAGAAGACGAAGAGGCTGGGAACAAGCAGCCACCAATTCGTGCTTGTGCCAAAGAGTCGCCGCGCGCCGAAAGCCATGAGCCAGACCGTTAGCGTCGAGAGAATGACCGAACAGATCCGAATTGCCAGCACTCTGGTTGAGATACAGGAGCCTTCTAGGGCCGCCTCGAGTGGAAGCATAAGAACATAGTAAAGCGGCGGATGATGCGCACACCAATTGGGCCAGTCGGAGGCCAGGACGGCCAGCTCCTCGTCCTCAAAACCAGTCAACGGCACGGTTCCAGCGGGGCCCGAAAAGGCTATGTCATCCACAAGCACCGTCCCGGACAACGTATCGACAGGCCGATTGACATCTGACACGTAGATTCGTAGCGTCATGTCCCGGCCGAGGCCTGCATTGAGGTCCGATGAGAAGTCATCGAATCTACAGACTATGTCCTTCCAGCCATGCCAAACGACGGGCATTCCAAGGTCATGCTCTGTTCCTTCTGAAGTGACAATAGTGATGCCGAGGGACACGTCCGAGCCGTCGCCGAAAACCGATAGGCCAATCCCGTCAAAATCCGTCAGGTCAACTTTGTTCCGGTATGCGCATAGAACCTCGCCCCGCTCATCTGTGAAATCATAGCCAAAAACAAGTGAGTTCTGTCCCGATCGAGCCCTGCTGCGAGACTCGGCGCAAATGCCACCGTTGCCGAATGCCGAGAAGCCATGGCAATAAAACGTGTCTGCGCCCGGCCCGATCTTCCCCTCATCCGAGGAGACGCGCCACCAATCCGCCTCGAACGTCGATGTCTTGATCTCCTCGGAAAGACAACAAGTTCTCTGGTCCGGCAGTGTCCGATCTATGAAGAGGCTTTGAATATACCCATAGTGAGCGCGCTCGTCAGGGCCAGCCCAGAGCGGTAGTAAAATCGCCAGCAGCACGCCATTTGTTAGGTTGATGGCGACTATTAGAATCAGCAAGATACGAGATCTATCGGATGTAGTCATTCTAGTATTCGCCCGATTCCTTATGTCCTATCGTCGAGCCGTTGGCCGCCACAGATGACCCTACCGGCTAAAAGGGATACCAATTGCCCATGGCGGTCAGGTAATTGCTTGAGAACTGAACCGATATGAGGATTGCTACTATGATGGCCATGACTAATCTTCTTGCCCTTTGAGGCGCGATGTTTGAGACGCCAAAGGCCCAAAGCGCCACGATGCCCGCGATTACAGGGAAGAAGTACCGGCCCTGAAGCGCTCTGAAATGGCCAACGTTGATACTGCCAGATGATACTTGCGACCAGACGATAACGAAATGAATGACGACAGCGCAAAGCAGAATTTTGAGGCGCCTCGAGACATCATCCGCAATTGGTATCGCTCGCCTAATAGTTCGTCTGAAAAGAACCCAAAGAAGCCCAATAGCCCCCGGATCGAGAATGAGCGCGGCCATAATGAACTGAGCCCGTGTGGGTCTCCTAACAAACCAGCCGAACGCAACCCAATTGAAGAAGTTCTCGGAAAAAAAGAACTCCTTGTATGTCATCTCAGTCGGCCACACATCCGCTGGCCAGATGCTCGTAAGCGTGATCACCGGATACCCATAGAGCAGGTAGTTCTTAAAAAACCACCACCCAGAAACGGCGAATGCCGCCAGGAAAAAGGCCCCAGAAAATACTAGTACCCTTTTGAACCTAATTTTGCCGCCGGCGCCACTGCGCTCTGTAAAAAGCAGGAAGACCGGCACCAGAACAAGGGCGGTCACAAAGAGCAGCTTGGTTATGAGGCCGAGTCCGACGATCACGCCCAGCACAGCGACTCTCTTGAAATTGGCCGGTTCGTTGACCCATTTGACCATCAAATAGAGCATGAGCGTATATAGGAGTATCAGCAGGTGGTCGTTGTTGATGTAGCCCTGATGAAGGGCATAGACCGGAGATAGCACCACCAAGCTCGGCGCCAGCACCCAGAAGAGACCGAATCTTCCGAATATCGCCTGAGAGATGAAGCATACGAGCAGAACTGTAATGGTTGAGAGCACGACTGATAAAAGCCGCAGCGCGAGTGCCCTTGTGAAGACCGGCGAGTCCGCTAGCAACATATCTATCGGAACGCCGAGAAGATAATAGAGCGGCGGATGGTGCCCCACCCAGTTGATGGCATCGTCGGCCGCAAATGGCAGCTCAGAAGGCTCGAAACTGGTCACGAGCTGCTTGCGCCCGTCGCCCTGAAGCCATATATCATCAATGAATACCGAACCTGAAAACGACGCGCCCGGGTCCGAAGTGTCAGTTACACGGAGGCTCAGCATTGCGCTAATACAGCTGCGATTCCTCACGTTCATCCGCGGGTCGTTAAAGGGGATCGCTATACTCCGCCAGCCCTCCCATGTAACGGGGATGAGCACCTGATGTTCTCCCGGCCCGCCCGTCAATAGAGCAATCGCCAGCGTGGCCCTCGACCCGTCCCCGTGGACCCAGAGCCCCAAACTGCCGGAGCGGCTGATATCAAGACCGTCACGATGGATGCCAACACCCTCGCCGGCCAACATCGTGAACGCGTATCGTATCTCGACCGAATGCTCGCCCCCATGAGCGATACTCTTCGACAGGGAAGCGCATCCCCTTGAATCCATGTCCGGGACAAAGCCGTTGGCGTAAAACTGCTCCGGCCCCGGCCCAACCTTCCCTTTCCCCTTCTCAACGCGAAACCAGTCCGCCTCATGAACCGAGGCCATGATTTCTTGTGTTACGTGAAATGTGCGCTGGTCTGGTAGCGTGCCGGTCTGCCAGAGATGTCTGATATAGCCGTAGTGGGGAAATTCGTCAGGCCCAGACCACATCGGGGCCAGGATTGCCAGCAACACACCGCTAATCACGTTGATGGCGAGCAGGATCACAAGGAATAGTTTGGCTTCCAGCTTCCATCTCATCGCCGCGCCCACATCCTCTTGAACTTCTGCGCTGCAACTCGGAGGAATGTTAATAGCCCCTCGTGCATGAGTATCTCTGATGCCGCCGTCAGACCAAACCGAAAGTTACTTGGTGGCCGGAGGCGGACCAAGCCAGCAGCATCGCCGGCCTCCTCAATCGCATCCTCAATCACCGACTCCAACCCGTCAACATTCGAATCCCAAGAGAATTTCGCTGCGTTTCTGAGCGCCGCCTCGCCCATCATCACAATAAGAGATCGATCATTGACGAGGCGCCGGATTTCCCTCTCAAACTCGGCCTCATTGCTCGCCAATATGCCTGAGCCGGTGCCATCGATAAGTTCTGGATGAGCCCCGCGCCGCATCACAACGCACGGCGTCCCCTGAAACTGCGACTCAAAAAGGGGCAGGTCGAATCCCTCCCACAAAGACATTGAGACGAAGAGGTCGGCGGCCGCGAGAGCTCTCGCAACATCCGTTTCAGACGCGTTGAGCATGGACAGAACGTTCATCTTCTGAAGCTGCTCCTTCGTTACGGTGTCCGACCGCCCGACGAGCAGCAGTTTGACCTCGGGCATGTCAGCATGGACCCGCCTATAAACATCGATCAACCTATCCACGCACTTGTACGGCTGACGTTCGCCGTCGAAATCGATGCGCCCGATGTAGGTCATGAGGAAATCGGTATCCCGAACGCCGAGCCGCTCTCTCAGCGACTTCGCGGCCTCTCGCTCAATCTTTGGGTAGTGGTCGCAACCGTTATGGACAACCGACGTCCTCTCCGATACTTCCCCGGGCAACTCGGCGGCAATAAACTCTGATATCACGACTATGCGGTCGCATCCGCGAATTGCCTTGAAAACTCGCTCACGCTTGAGCAGCTTCGCCATCCGAACCGCAAGCGATACTTTCTTCGGGAAGAACTCCGGGGAGGGCGTGCCGTGTTCAATGAATATGACGGGGCCTTGAAGGCTCTCTCGCCAATAGTAAAATGGGAGCGATTCGACCAGCCAGACGTCGCGGTCATGCTCCCGAAGCTGTCTCACTGCGCGCTCGAAGAATTGCTGCGAAAATACATCCGCCAGCCTATCGCCATCGCCAAGCTGGACGAGGCGATAATCAACTGAGGCGTAAATTGGATCAACCGATCCCGTGAAAACGGCGACGTCGTAGCCTCTTGCCTTGAGCCGCTTGGCCGTCTCATGCACGACGAGATCGACGCCAAATCCCATCTTCATCCGCTCGGTGAGAATCCCGACACGCGGCTTTGCTTTTTCTTGCTCTGAAGCCTCATCAGCAGGGGCTTCCTCCGTCTCTTTCACGAGTCGCGTCTTCTTAATCGTCGATACTATCTCGCGCGCAGCCCGCGAGCTGATTTCAAACTTGAGGCAGAGCTTGCGCTCGAGGTCCTGCCTATTTATGTTTCTGAGCGCGAACAGAAACGAAGCATCGAGGAAGAATGAGTCGCCATCAGACCTCTGGACTATCCGGTGTGGCTTGCCCGATAGAGTCTCAATCTGGTCTGTAATGATGCAATCGAGCTCGTTCCGCATAGACTGTCAGTCCCTCTGTCGCGACGGGCGCAGGGCACGAGCGATTCTCTTGACGAGCATATAGAGGCGATAGGCTCTTGTGCTTTCGATCATATCCAGCCTTGCTGCGAGATGTTCCTCGCTATGCCGAAGGTCATTGTTCTCCGCGCGCAGGGTAGCTATCTCCCCTTGCAGAGCAAGAGCCTCCTCCCTTTGGCTATCCAGCTCCTGCTTGAACACCAGAATCTGCTTCTGGTGGGCCAGAACCTCTATCCGGCGCGACTCGGCAAGGGACTCGAGTTCCCTGACCAGATGGTCCCTATCATCAATCCCCGCTTCAGCCCGCTTGATGATCTCATCACGGTCTGCTATCGAGGCCATTGCATCCGCTATGACAGTCTCTTTCGCAACAATGGCGCGATCGCGACGGGCGATTTCCGCATCCTTTTCTAAACCGGCAGCAAGGCCCACATCAACCTCATCCTGCTTACGGGCAAGCGCCTCAAAGAGGCTCTTCACCTCCTGCGACCTGTCGTGAAGCGCTGCCTCAAGGCCCAGAGTGTGCTTATGCGCCGCTAACTTCGCGACCTTGAGCCTATCGATCTCCTCGCAGAGGCGAGCCTGAAGAGACCGCATCTGTACTAAAAGCTGAGGCCCCGGCCGCTCATCTCCGAGCACGCCATGGAGACCCAGGCCCTTGCTCAGCGATGCCTCGACCTCGATATAAAACCTGTTGAAAAATGACGGGAAGAAGAAGCCTTTGAAACGATTGAATAAATCATCATCGCCTCGTCGCCTTAATCGCTGAAACTCCGCCCTCTTGGCGAGTATCTCATCGAGATAGGAGGCGACGTAAATGACAGCCAGCGGCCCGGAAAGGGCGCTCGCCGGCACAAGAACCTTATCACTCAAACTGTTGAGCATCTCAAGCACCTTCGAAACGCCTCCCGCGACAGCATCCCGCACATCGGCCTCAGATAGCGCCTCATCGGCGAGTCGAGGGACAATCCTCGCGGCGTTCATAAACAACGAGGCAGGGAGAATCCTCGAGAGATTCTTCTCCTCAAAATTCTTCAGCACAAAGAGAAGAGCATTCCGCTCGGCGAGGAACGCCATCGAGGCGCTGGACAGGAACCGTCCCGAGGTCCCGTGATGCGCGTGATAGGCAAGCGCGTCCCTTGTGATGAGGACCCGATGGCCGAGAGCCCAGAGTCTGAAGCCAAAGTCCACGTCCTCGAAGTAAGCAAAGAACGAATCGTCGAAGCCACCGATCTGAAGGAAGACCTCCCGATCGGCCAGCATAGCGCCTCCACAGGCGAAGAATGTCTCCTCAATTGGGGCTCGTTCGGTCAATTCCGGGGCATCCACCGGGCTCCCAAAGCCCGCCTGCTGTCCAAAACCATAGAAGTTGATCGTTCCGCCGTCGAAATCGATGGTCTTGCCGTCCTTACTGAGCATCCTACATGCAACACAGGCCACGTCGTCCGACGAGTCAAGAGCGGAGGTCATCCGTTGCAACCAACCCGGAGCGAGGATAACGTCCGTGTTGATGAAGGCCACGTTCGCGGTCGAGGCCGCCTTGGCGCCTTGATTGGCTGCGCGGGTGAATCCGAGATTCTCCTCGTTGCGCATCATGCGAACGTCCGCAAAATCACGTCGGATCAAGTCCGCGGAATCATCAGACGAGGCATTATCAACGACGATAATCTCTGCGCCGTGCCCTTGTGCCCTCAACGAGGCGAGGCAGTCCGCGATGAACTCCGCGCCGTTGTAGTTCACGACGACAAATGTAGTGCTTCCGCTCACGAATGGTCTCACGGGTGAATTAAAATCAAAGCAGATGTCTCCGTCCATCCGAATCAAATGACGCGGGACATCCCAAATTCTTCCGACAGGCTACAACAATGGAGCGATCGGCCGCAAGCACAAAGTCCTGACCGAAGGGTTCAGATCAATATGAAGTATGGTATATTAAAAAGGAGACCGTCTCAGGTCACTGCATGATGAATCGGAATGGCATTGGCAATTGCCGCCGGCATAAAAGGGGCGCGCCTTGGGCAAAGAGCATTGTAAGAGGCCGAATCTGCACCCGATCTGCTGTCTCACATTGAGTCTCCTGCTATTTGCGGGACTTCTGCTAGTACCCGCGCAGGCTGCCCAATGGGAGACGTTCAACAACCTCAATGCGGTCAATTGCCTCGCTTCGGACGATGAGTATA